>PUOC01000168.1 GCA_003551965.1 Clostridiales bacterium
ATTTTTTGAGATTTTGAGGTGAGTTTACAATGGTCCGTCTGAAGGACGTAGCTGCGGCTGCCGGCGTTTCGGTCACCACGGTGTCGCGGGTGCTGAACGGAACCGCTGACGCAGTTGGTATCGCTGCTGAGACACAGGATCGGATACGCTCCATTGCTCGGTCGCTGAATTATCGCCCCAATCGTGAGGCGCGCAACCTTCGGCTTGGCCGCCGGCCCCAGGCATTACTCTTCCTATCCTTGTATGAAGGCCGCACCCATGGACAGGAAGGTTTTCTATCCCATCCTTTTTACGGGGAAATGATGCACGGTATCCAGGCGGAAGTCAGCGACGCAGGCTACTACTTGGCCTATGTGGCTGTCAGCAGCACTAATGTCCGAGAAATTCGGGAACTGGTACACAATACCGTTAGCGGCGTCATCACTTGGGGTACTCTTCCCGATGACCTGACGGGGATCTTGAAGGAAGCAAAACTGCCGGTGGCTGCCATCGAGCCCTACACCCTGGGTGACGGCGCCTTTCAGGAGATATACGTGGAAAATGATCAGGCAGTGTTTCAAGCCGTGGAGCACCTGCATGAATGCGGTTATCGCCATATTGCCATGGCGGACATGCGCTTGAGCGGCGATAGGCAAAATCCGGTGTTCGAAGAACGGGTGGAAGCGTTCCAGCACTATACCGGCCGCCATGAAGGTCTGAAGACATGGGTCGAGGTGTATGAGAAGAGTACGGGTGTTTCCGATATCTATGCCGGTGAGTTAATCGGACAGCGCATTTGTGCCGAAATCCGTGGGCGAACGGGAGTCGTAGCCGTCAATGACATGGTGGCCATGGGGGTCATGAATGCTGCCGAGAAGACCGGCGTCGAAGTGCCTGGAACGCTGGGAATCGTCGGTATCGACGATATTGAATGGGCGAGATTTCTGCATCGGCCGTTGACAACGGTGTCGATACCCAAGAGGCAGTTGGCCAAAGAGGCCGTGGAGTATCTGTGCCGCCGATTGGATCAGGGGAAAAGGCCGGGGCAGGTGGTACGGGTTCCGGTAGAACTGGTAGTTCGTGATACCACATTGGCCTGCCCATGACTTCTCTATTCTTCCTATAGGTGCATAATCGATATGTTGGGACGGTATGCAGAGGGTGATATCAGAAAGGAGTGAACTGGATTGCATTATTGGGAAAGGAGGGGAAAGACGGGTTTTTAAGAACGCAGTCGATGGAAGAGGTGCTGCACGGAAACGTACGGGTTTTACACTCAAAGAGGAGGGTACTACATGAAACGCGTATCGCTAAGTCTGCTGATCATCGCTATGGCGTTTGCCCTTGTCGTCTCAGCAGGAGCAGCTAATCCTGTTACGATTACCTATTGGACGTTCTTTGCCGGCGGCGACGCAGAGTATATGGAAGATTTGATTGCAGGTTTCAATGAAGCCCAGGACGAGGTGTATGTGGAAGAAGAAGTCATCCCTTGGGGCGAGTACTATACGCGCCTTACGGCAGCCATTGCCGGCGGTAACGCGCCGGACATCGGGATCTTTCACGTGACGCATCTGCCTAGTTTCGTGCAGCGGAACGTGTTTTTGGGCCTAGATGACTATTTGGATGCCGTTGACTTCCCTGTAGATGACTTCAACCCGGTCATCTGGGAAGCCGTACAGTTAGACGGCAGTGTCTATGCCATTCCCATTGACACCCACCCGGAGGTGTTCTATTACAACACGGATCTGTTCGAAGCCGTGGGCTGGGTCGAAAACGATACAGTACGTATTCCCCAGACCCCGGACGAATTGGTTGAGTTCGGGCAAGCGATTAAAGACTATGATGACAATCTCGTCCCGTACGCATTGGACACAGCCGGCGGCGGCGTATACCGTATTTGGCTTGGTCTAATGTCGCAGCTCGGTGGCCGTCTATTGGAAGACGACAATCGTACTCCGGCCATGAACAGTCCCGAAGGCTATGAAGCGCTGGATCTATTGAAGACCCTCATCGTCGATCATGACTTTGGTGAAGTGGGTACCAGTGCCCAGCTGCTGTTCCGGGAACAGGATGCCGCGGTGCAGGTCGGCGGTGTGTGGAACACCGGCGTGCACGAACAGCAGGAAGGTCTCAATTTCGCAGCCACGATGGTTCCTCCGATCTTTGGAGCCAATGCCAACTGGGCGAACTCGCATGCTATCGTTATTCCCATGCAGCGGGGCGGAATGGATGACGACAAGGTCTATGCCAGCCTTACGTTTTTGGATTGGCTGACTGAACACGGAGCGGACTGGGCTCGGGCCGGCCACATTCCTCCGCGTATGTCGGTATTGGAATCGGAGGAGTTCACGGGGCAGCCGTATCGTCCTGCCTATGCAGAGGCGGCGGAGTATGCTGTGTTCCTGCCTCCTACCACAGAGCCCAGCGAATTGGAGAGTGCCCTCAACGAAACCATAGAAGCCGTCTATCACGGACAGCTGACGGTTCAGGAAGCATTGGACCAGATGGAAACCGCAGTCCGCAATATCCTGCGGTAGTGCACCTGGTGTTGATCTCCACTGGCTAGGTCAGGGGGGCTTTGGCCTCCCTG
>PUOC01000077.1 GCA_003551965.1 Clostridiales bacterium
AAAAGGATCCGGATGTCCCGCTGATGGCATTTCTGCACCAGTTCCCGGCAGGTCTCCAGGTCACCGAAATGGGGATCGATCCGGTAGTAGTCGGTGATGTTGTACTTGTGGTTGGACGGACTTTCAAAAATGGGAGTAAGGTACAGCACCTCGACGCCGAGCTTCTCCAGGTAATCAAGACCATCGATGATGCCCTGCAGATCTCCGCCCTTCATACTCTCCCTTGTGGGCAGTGCGTCCCAGTCCTCAACCTGTTTGGGATCGTTGCTCGTATCGCCATTGGCGAAACGCTCCGGAAATAGCTGATACACCACGGCTCCCTGGGCCCAGCGCGGAGGCTCCCAAAGATCCTGCGGTGCGATGTAGGGATACTGGAATCCGCTGTCCTTCGGCGGATCGTCAAAGAATCCTTTCTCCGTCATAAAGGTTCGCTGGACTCCGTCATCCACTAGGAAGGCGTACACAAAACGGCTGGTTGCCAGGGTGATGTCTGCCTGGAAGTAGTCGAAGAGCTCGTCAGCGGCGGCCCGTTCCATCACCTGCGCCTGCCGCTCCGCCGCCTGATAGCGGTCTTCGAACACGACCGTAACCTGCCGCAGATCTCCCTTCCCGGCCCGCAGAACAACCCGCAGAGTATCAGGTGCCACTGGATAGGCAAACCGTCCGTGGGCTTGGTGGTACATGGCCTCCTTCTTCACATTCATTCCCCTTTCATCTACTACAGAATGGCACTCCCACGGAAGAGATTCGAAGATCCGCCTAGTGATTCCTCCCGCCGCCGGGAACAGCCACACCCAGACGCCACAAGGAACCCCGGCGGGTGTGGGATTCCAGATACAGAGAAGTCGACGGTGTCAAGTCTATCTGCAGGCCGGCCAGCCAGTCCACATAGCCGCGATCACCGGCAGCAGCTATGTCCGGGCCGGCACGAAGACGAATCGGTCCCGCCTGGCCTTCCCAGCGCAGACGGGCAAACTGCAGCGGGCCAAATTCACCGCGGCTCCCAGTCCAGTGAGCCGAAACCGTTCCGCCGGCCAGAGAGCCGTGGGTTTGGAGCGACAATCGTGAACCACTCTCCTCCAGCTGCAGGGTTAACTCTGATCGAACGGAAAAAAGGCGCAGACTCCACTGCCCTTGGGCGTTTTCTCGGCGCTCCCAAGCTGCGTCGGCACCGTGAGAACTGTCTCCCACGCGCAGCCGCACACGGTCTGACCTGGTACCGCGAACCATGTCCCACTGCAGCGGCCCGGCCATGAGCCATTGCAGCCGAAAGGCATCCGGCTGCCCTCCCAGAGACCAACTGTGCCGGCCGGTTGCACCGCTGAAAACCCATTGCCGGTGCAGAGGCTGCCATCGCCAACGGAAGTTCCCGTGTGTCCATTGGACTGCCGCCAGCGGATTTTCCTCCAAGCTGCCTTCCATGGTCCAGCGGCTGCCCTGCTCTGTCAGCCACCGTCCCCTCCAGTAATCACCGTAACTCTGAAACAGCCAGGCGGTGCTCTGCCGCCGTTCCCGGCGGCTGCGGCTGCTCCACTGTATCTCTGGATGGCCGTCCCACGTGAATTCCATGGTCCCAGCTTCATGTATCAGCTGCGCCACGGCGTCAGTACTGGTCAACTGCAGCTCCATTGGATGACTTCCCCCGCCGAAGCGAAAGCCTCCGTTGTACCAGACCGCGCTGGGTACGCGTTTGGCGCCGGAGGCAGGCGGCCGTGCCAGCGGTTCCGTCCAAGTCCATCCAGCGGGCGTCCATGTAAACTGCCCCGGTCCGCTTCCCCTGTCCGTTCTGCCCTGCGGCCAGGTCTGGTCAATGAAGACTTCGCCCCTGGCGGATCTGCCGCTGCAGTGGGCCTTTATCCAGCCGGTGTGTCCTTCCGGATGGGGAATGGCCTGCAAATATCCCTTAAGCGTGCCCCCATGGGATGGTATCTGCAGGCCGTCATCCGCCGCCTTTACCACCGACCCATCGTAAGTCCAATGGGAAACCAGTTCCCAGCCACCGCCCACATGCAGCTGGCACCAGCGGTCGTTCTCCGCTTCGGCAAAGGGGAGCGCAACGGACACTACCTCCCCCGGCTGCAGTTGTGCAGCGGGCAAGCTCCACCGCCAAGGGTCGCCGCTGCTGGTGCTCGAGGACACCTCTGCAGCAGCCTTCCTGTGCGGTGCAGGCCAAATGGGTTCACCTTGGAATAGAAGCCGCTCCTGTTCCTGCAGCCGCACCCACTGCCATGCGGCCAGGGCATCGGTCTCCAGTGCAAAGTGTGTACTGCTGTTGACCAGTAGAAAGCGATTATCTTCGTTGTCTCCTGTCAAGACTGCCACCTGGCCCGGCGTCTTTAGTGTAATTGCCTCCGAGATCGGGCCCGGAAGCTCCCAGGGTATGTACCAGCGCAGCTCCAACGGTTTCCAAGTTCCTTTACCCGTAAGGCCAACTCCCGTCAGCGGCTCCCAGCCGCGGGCACCTCTGTACTGCAATTCGCCCCCAGGAGCATCCAGCAGTACATCCGTGCCGTCGGAGATCCACAGCTGCAGTGGTGCCTGCAGATAGGTCCAGGTTCCCGGCGCTGCC
>PUOC01000179.1 GCA_003551965.1 Clostridiales bacterium
ATCAGATCAATGCAGACATGCCCGGCGACTGCAATCGTCATCTTCTATTCCTCCCCTGGCCCAGGCAGCGGCTTCGTGCCGAAGAGCTCAATCTGCCGCAGGGTATTGGCTCGAATCTCAGAACGGGCTGCACCCGCGAGGTCGGGGTAGGTCAGCGCGCTGCTCTGCCTGAGCCGCTCCTGTACAGCTTCAACGGCCTTCAGTGCACTGTCGGTGTAGAAGTTGACCTTATTGATGCCGCGCGCGATGGCCTCCCGGAAATCTCGGTCGCTCAATCCAGAACCACCGTGCAGCACCAATGGTACGGCGGTTCGCTCGCGAATAGCCTCCAGTCGGGCCAGGTCTAAGTCCGGCTCGTCTAAATAGGGTCCGTGCACCGTGCCAATGGCCACAGCCAAAGCGTCCACCCCGGTATCCCGCACAAACGCCTCCGCTTGGGAGGGGTCCGTGTAGAGAGATGTATCCGCTCTGCTGCCGCCCTCGAAATTGCCTTCTCCGCCGCTCACATGTCCCAGTTCTGCTTCGACGCTGACGCCGGCCATATGAGCCATCTCGACAATTTCCCGGGTTTGTCTGGTATTTTCCTCTAGGGAAAGCATGGAGCCGTCGAACATTAGCGAAGAGAAGCCATAATGCAGTGCTTGCACCAGCGTTTCCTTCTTTGTTCCGTGATCCAGGTGCAGCACCGCCGGTACCGGGGAGTGCGAAATTCGCTGTTTCACATAGGGAATGAAATGCTCTAGGTTGAGGTAACGCAGATGCACTTCAGCAACGCTGATGATAACCGGCACATTCCGTTCCTCCGCGGCAGCCATGACCGCTTCCACAAAGTCATGATTGGTGACATTGAAACTGCCGACGGCATAGCGTTCCCCCACGGCCTGCGACAGTGCTTCCTGTAATGTGATCAGTGGCATGGTTTATCGCTCCTTATGCATGCTTGCAATCATTCAAGAATATGGGATTGGTCCACGCTGTCAATCCCCTGTAGTCGACGCACTGCGCGCGGACAAAGATTTCCCTGCCCTGCGGACGAAAGCGGGCTTCCGTCAATCCTCCAGGATGGTCTGCATGGACGCAGAGCCCCCGCTGTTCGTAGGCAATGAACTCGACGGATCGCACCGGAGAACATCGCACGACGATCTCCCCTTCTTCGGCCGCCCATTCATAGATCGCAGGGCCGGACGATGCGTAGAAGTGGCCGGCCTCCAGCGAAGCGAGTATGGCCTCCGGCGATAACGCCGAACTTCGGACAACCACCCATCCTCCCAGAGAATCGCCGCCGCTGCTGTGGCAATCATCAACGGCCGTTCCCCAGATCCGGCGCCCCCGCCGCAGATAATTGTCCCAAATATGCAGGCCCATGCCAGTGGCGTTCTCCCAATGACAGCCGTGATTGTAGATCTCCAATAGACGGAATGCTTGCATGGTCTCCAAATCCGGAAATTCCCGGCGCGACCAGACAGGATGGCAGTACATTGGCAGGTAACCCCGTTCGGCCATGCTGTCCACAAGCCCTTGGCCCGGATCGGGCGTCTTTTGGTGGGGCGGTTCAAAGACGCTTCCATGGGACTGGGCCGCAGCGGGCGGCGCCACGCCCACAACGTGATGACAGCCGACTGCCACGTCCCGTCCCACTTCTATTCCAGGCAGGACTAAGAATTCCCGGCTGCCTCGGCTGCTGTAGTCGGAAAACACTTCGTGATCGGTAACGACCAGAAAGTCCCATCCGGCTGTCTGGTAGTGCTGTATCATGGCCTGGGGTGGTTCGGCACCGTCGGAGTCTGTCGTGTGGCAGTGCAGGTTTCCTTTGTACCAAGCCTTTCCCATGGCACTTAAACGGTAGTCTTTCAAGAATGGGCCTCCTCTCGCGTCTCTGGCCCCAGCTTGGTCTGTGCTGCGGCGATATTACCATTGCAGTACATGGAAAGCCATCCCAGGGCAAACAGAACGGACCATGCAATCACCACCGCCTGCCAGCCGAGCAGTGAAGCCAGAACACCGGTCACCAGCGCCATCACACCGGCGCCGACGTAGGACGCAAAATCCAAGAATCCGGCCAGCGTCGATGCCTTCCCCAACCGTCCGAATCGCATGGGAAAAGCGGAAAGGAGCAGCATATTGATGCCGTTAATGAGGGCCGCGCACAGTCCCAAGAATATCGCCAACAAAAGCGCGCTCTCCGCGTAAAAGGACACGGCCGTGGACAAGGCCACGGCACTGCCGAAAAACGACAGCCACAGCACCGTTCTCCTCTCGTCGCCTTTGAGCCTCTGCAAAAACCAGCTGGCGGCTAAGACACCGCCAAAACCCATCAGCGGAACGAACAGCGACAGCAGTGCCGCATCGGCAATGGGCAGGTCCATAGTATGGACCAAAAGCACGGGAACCCACATGTTAATTCCTTCTTTCACCATGCCCTGAAAAACCGTGGTGAGGGCCAAGAGTGCTAAGGTTTTCTGGGCCAGAAACGACCCCGTCTGTGCCAAAAACTCCCGAAGTCCGGGCTTGGACTCGCCCTCTGATTGTATGCCCCCGTCTATGGCCACCCCCGCATCAGAGGGG
>PUOC01000125.1 GCA_003551965.1 Clostridiales bacterium
CATTATGGTGTTTTCACAGACCAGATGATTAAGAAGAGAAACTACTTAACCGAAGAAGAATTAGTGGAGCTTATGGCTTTGACGAGCATTTTGCCGGGTCCAAGCAGCACACAAACCATTGTGGCCATTGGACACAAAACCGGAGGGCCATTGCTGGCCTTCTTTACAATGCTTGTGTGGGCGTTGCCCGTGCTTACACTGATGACTGTGCTTTCGTTTTCCAACCAACTTTTGGATGTAATGAGCTTATCTGCGGATGTACTGCGATATGTTGGCCCGATGGCCGTTGGTTTCATTGCTGTCGCTGCCTATCGCATCGGACGCAAAGTGGTACACGATAGGATGACGGCGTTTCTATGGTTCTTTGGAGCCATCGCCACATACTTCATCAGAGATCCATGGATATTTCCATTGGTCCTGCTCCTTGGTGGATTGATCAGTATTGTTGCCACAAACGAGAAGAATCTCTGGAACCGTACAAGCCTGCGTCCTCCTTGGCCATATCTGATTGTCTTTGCCGCCATTTCCCTAGGAAGCATGCTTCTCACGTTAATATGGGATATGAGGATTATCCACCTGTTTGAAAGCTTCTATCGCTATGGCTATCTGGTTATTGGCGGCGGCCAGGTAGTGATTCCGCTCATGTACAGCGAACTGGTAGAAGTGAACCAGTATATGACAAATCAGGACTTTTTGACTGGATTCGGACTTGTGCAGGGACTGCCGGGCCCCATGTTTAGTTTTGGCGCCTATGCCGGCGGAATGGCATCTCGGGGCGGAAGTGCTTCTTTCCAGGCCTTTGGTGCGGTCGTAAGTGCCCTGGCCCTGTTTCTGCCTGGGCTTCTCTTCATCTACTTCGTCTATCCGGTGTGGGAAACATTAAAGAAGATCAAGGGAATTCGGGTTTCCTTAAAAGGCATCACCGCCGTGGCCGCTGGCTTAATTACTGCAGCTGCGGTAATTCTGATGCAGGACAGTGGCCTTTCCTTCGACAACATGATCATTATGATCCTTGCAGTCGCCCTATTATCTACCGGAAAACTGCCGGCACCACTATTGGTATTACTGGTATTGGCCACAGGTTTCATTCTGTAGTGCTGCTTGACGCCAGCGGAAACCGAAGGTGTGGCACTGCCGCTGGAATTAACCCGCTGCAGGCGGGTGCTGGTGTACCCGTTGAGCGGATTTGTTTCTTGCGGCGGCATGGGACACCTTAGCTGCACGGCCTGTTAGGGTCCCAGCTTCATGCATGGCCGGCCCGGCGCAGCACTCCCGCAGATGCGCACAGATACAGCCGTGCGCGGCTTCTTTGCACCGACAGGTAGGAAGGTCTGGGGTAAAGGAGAAAACAATCATTACTACTTATTTCATTTCGTTTTAGTAACGGGAGGGATTTGCGCGTGGAGGACGCCTTCTCTGTACAACCGCAGCGCGTGGGCTATGCGCGATTGGATCTGAAAAGACAGGCAGCCCAGGGAGGAGCGATAATAGCCGCTAATACCGATTTTCACCATTGTCTCGGCCTGGATGAAGGGACTGCGCTGGGCAAATCCATCGCAGAGCTGATTCCGCAATGGAATGGGCAGCACATGGAGGATCAGGAAGCGAGCCCCCGGTGGCATTGGGGGCCTGTGGGACAATCGGAACAGCCTCACCTCAGTATTATGATCCCCGAGGACGGCCAATGGCATGTCCTCTGCCTGGCCCTGCCGGTCCAGGAGTGGGAAGAGCAGCAAATGCGGGCCCAAACTATCTTTACTATGGCTCCCATCGGACTGTGCCACTTTGATGCCCGCGGCAAGGTTTTCGATCTCAATCCTACCTTCAGCGAAGTGATCGGCTCAAAGCGGGAACATATCATCGGCGTCGATCTGCTGCAGCTTCCGGAACGGAGCGTGGTATCCGGGGTGAAGCAGGCACTCGCCGGCAAGCCCGCGTATTTCGAAGGGCGCTATACCGCGGTCACCTCCGGCAAAACCACTCCTGTGCGAGCGGTGTTTGTGCCCATCTCGGTGGGGGGAGACAGCCGCGGCGGTGTGGCCATGGTGGAAGACCGCAGCCATGAGGAAGACACCAAGGGCCAGCTGCAGCAGCGGGTGAAGGAACTGGCCTGCTATAACGGAATCAGCGAAGACATGCATAAGGAACTGAGCCAAGAGGAATTTGTCCGGCGTGTGGCTGACCACGTCCGCCAAGCCCTGCGGCGCCCGGAGCACTGTCGCGTTGCGGTGCACACAGAATCGGTGCATGTATCCACCGGTGACCAGACAGATTACCAAGGGTGTATGGACATTCCAATTCCCCATGGGGATGGCCGCCAATCCATGATCACTGTCTGTTACCGCGGCGGCCTCGGACCCGTGCGGGAAGAAAGAGCCCTGGTGGAACATGCGGCCAGCTTCGTAGGTCTTTGGATGGAGCGTGTGGACGCACGAGAGAACCTAAAGCGCAGCGAAGCGCAGTTCCGCGGTCTGGTGGAAAACGCGCACGAAGTGTTCCTGCAAGTCACCGAGGACGGCATCTGCTGCTATGTTTCGCCGAATTGGCCTTCGCTGCTGGGATACTCGGTTGCAGATGCAAAACATCGATCGCTCTTGGATTTCATCCACCAGGAAGATAGGGAAAAGGCGGAAGCCGGCTTTCGTCTGGCCATGGAAAGGCAGTTCAGCGGCCAGCTGCAAGTGCGATTTGTATCTCGCCAAGGGCAGATCGTCTGGACGGCAGTCAGCGGCTATGCTGTAAACGACGGGACCCGGCCATGGATGAATGTGATTGTGCGGGACATCACTGAACAGGTGAAGGCCGAAGCCGCCCGCGAAGAAAGCGAAAGTCGCTTCCAAGCGCTGTTTAACAATACCGAAAACGTCGCGGTGCAGGGGTTCGATGCCCAAGGCTTCGTGCGCTATTGGAACCCCGCTTCCGAAACACTCTACGGCTACGCTGCCCGGGAAGCCGTGGGCCGGCATCTCTTAGACCTAATCGTTCCCCAATCCCAGAAGGAGGATGTGTGGCAGTATTTCCAGGCCATGGTGGAAAACGGCCGGGCGCTCCCCGCCCGGGAACTGCATCTCTGCCGCAGTGACGGGGCAGGGGTTGTGGTCTATTCCAGCCACAGCGTCGTGCAGCGGCCGGGATATCCTCTGGAAATTTTCAGCATGGACATCGATATCAGCGAACGAAAACGGGCCGAGGAGCGCCTGCAGCTCTTGGCCACCACCGACGAGCTGACGGGTCTGCACAACCGCCGTCATTTCCTAGACCAAGCCCACCGGGAAATCGAACGGGCCCAACGCTACGGCACCGTACTGTCACTGCTTATCATCGACATCGACCATTTCAAGGAGATCAACGATCAGCATGGCCACAGTGCAGGGGATACAGCCCTGCAGCACATAGCCGCTTTGATGAGCAGCCAGAAACGGGATACAGACATCCTCGGACGAATCGGAGGGGAAGAGTTTGCGCTCTTGCTGCCGTCGACAACCCGTGACAGTGCGGAAACCATGGCCCAGCGTCTGCGCCGAGCTGCTGCGGACCAGCCTCTGATTTGCCAAGACTGCAGGCTCCGCTTCACTCTCAGCATCGGCGGAGCGGAGTATGGGCCCGAGCACAACAGTTTCGACGCCCTATTCCGGGCTGCCGACAAGGCCCTGTACCAGGCAAAGCAGCAGGGGCGCAATCGAGTGCAGATATAGGGCATATGGGGTCTGTGGAATGTGCTCACGCCGATGCAGGAGACCCGGTTCCCAGCACGAAATGGTAAATGAACAGAACTGGCGGTACCCAAAGCAGACAGAGGAGGAGACGGACATGATGATCCGGTGTACGGTCTGTTCGTTTATCGGCGATTCCAAAGCCATGGAAGAACGCTGTCCGGCCTGCGGCGCCTTGAAGAAGGCGCTTGAAAAGCACGAACCGGGTATTTCCCGGGAGCGCCGCCGGGTCCTAGACTGGAAGCTGCACCCGATTTTGGTTCATTTTCCCATGGCTATGATTATCCTCGCGGTTATCTTGACACCGCTGTCGTTCGTTGTACAGCGAAACTGGAGTCCGCCGCTCATCCAGACAGTGGAGGTGCTGCTTCTAATCCTGCCCTTTGTCACCTTGGCCTCCATTTTCAGCGGGCGCATGGATGCGCAGTTTCGTTTCCGGAGGTTGAACTCGCCTTATCTTTACCGAAAGATGCAGTTCAGCGTGGTTTTGTTTCTGCTCACCTTGGCGGCAGCCTGGCAGATGATGGCCCACGAAAGCATCGGCTGGATTGTGATGGGACTGCTGGCTGCCATGACCGTCTGCGCCCTGTTTTTGGGAAGAATCGGTGGTCAGCTTCTATGTGCCTTTGTGCCTGAACAGCGCCCGCCGGAGCCGGTGGATTCTGCACCGGCCGAGGAAGATTCGTCTGCTCCCGGGGGGATGGAAACGTAATGGACAAGCTCCCGGAACTTTTGGCTAACGCCTCCTTGCGAACGCTTCTTGACGGCTGCGCTTCCTGGGAATACTTTATTTCTCCCGGCGAGCGCTTCCTTTATGTATCGCCGGGCTGCCTGGAAATTACCGGCTATTCTCCACAGGCTTTCTATGGCAACCCGGAGTTGATGTTCCGCATCGTACAACCGCGGGACCGGGCGTTGGTTGTCCGCCATTTCGCTGCGTTATCATAGGCCCCGGATTCCAGGCTCCTGACTTCCTCCATGGCGGCCAAATAGGAACCTTTTGCAAACTAGAGCACTGCCTGCTGCGGGATGCTCGCCCGATAACTGCCCCTGGAAAGGCAATCGTGCCCATGCCTCTCAACCAGGATACACTGCTGCCAAAGCCGTGTCCGGAGATGGCCGCCGGCCGTCAATACAGGCTGTGCTTCCAGGGAGGATAAAGGTACCGAAGGCAGAATATGCTATAGAAGTTGTGTAGAAAGAAGGCGAACTTGTGAACGGACATTCCGCCGCTGTACATCAAATCGATCTGGGCAGCCGCTGGCTGCACCTTTTACTGGGCGCAACCGCAGACAAAGCCCGCTTGGCCCGGGGAAAAACCTATTTCGCCCAGGGGGCCGCAAGATCGCTGACCGTCACCGGCGACGGAACGGCCGCAGCGATGGTCGGGGGCAGGGTCGAGCCCTATCACGTCGAGATCCGGTGGCCGTCGGTCCCTGTGGACATCCGGATCGAGCTTTTGCGGTCCGGCTCTGGTTTGCAGGCGATCGCGGCCGATCGCCTTTTGGACGCCATGCCGCAGCAATGGGAGGACATGCAGTGTTTCTGCAGCTGTCCCGATTGGGCTGTGCCATGCAAGCATCTAATTGCCCTGGCCATGGAACTGGCCCGTTCAGTATCCCATGATCCGGAGCTTCTATTCTCCCTTTGGGAAATCCACCGCCCGGCTCCGGAACCTGAAGAAGAAGCGCCGGAAGAGCTGGAACCAAAGCCCGATCACCGGGCACCGGCGCTTCCTGCAGCCGATACTTCAGCGCCGGCATGGGCGGTGTATCTGCTTAACATGGCTGGTCAGGACCATGCCGCCCGACGCTCGGCCCAGAAACTTCTAATGGCTGCGCAGCGGGCTGCGGCCGCCAGTGCCAAACCGGCCAAAGCCATAGATGTCCCTGCCCAGGCCATGCGCCTGCACCGAGGGACACGGGGCTGGAGCTTGGAGCTCTCGGGCGATCCCGGGGATCTCAGCCCCTACGCTTATGGTCGCAGCCCGCGCTGGTTTGTCCCCGTTCCGGAACTGGCCGCCCATGCCTGGGAAGCATCGGCGGAAAACGGCCGTGACCACTTTTTGCAGGAACTGCTGCGCTTTGTGCGGTGGCTGATAGCCGCGGGAGAATACAGGCCCTGTTATGTGGAACGGCAGGGGCACGGTCGTGTGTTCTTTTTGCCTTCGATCCATTTAGATGGACGCCGTGTCTTCCGCTATCTAAGGGACATCTTCCCGACGCGGCTGCTGGGAGACAATAGCACGGCGGAGAATTCCAGGGTCGACAACGTGGTCGCAGGGCTGATCGACACACTGATTCGCAGCTGGCTGTGGAAACACAGCGACGTCTACACCAGCGGCCGCTCCCTGCTCGGGCCGATACTCTCCGACCAGCCCCAACCGCATAATCCGCAGCTGTCCCAGCGGCTGGCCGCCGCGGATCTGGCAGCTGCCGGCGGTTCCCTGGCACTGCGTATCGATGATTGGGGCGGCACCTTTTGTGTGCAGGCCGGTTTAATCCGCGAAGAACTTCCTTTCCTTCCGCCATGGCGCTGGCAGAATGATGTCTTTGCCGGGCCTTCGGAGTCACCGCTCTTGGGCCTGCTTGACTCTTTTCTGCAGAACCATTCCCTGCTGCAGGACTGCCTGCAGCGGGAAGCACGGCAGACCGAGTTAGACGGAAGTGAGTTGGCTGCGCTGCTCAGCCGTCCTTTGCAGAACCCATGGGGTTCTCCCATCAAGCTGCTGCTGCCGAAGGGGATGGATGCCCTGCAGACGCCGCGTCTAAAAGCCCGGGCCCAGCCGGCATCGGAACAAGGATCCCTGACATGGGACTCTTTGATGGAGTTTTCCTGGCAGGCCGCCATTGGTGACCGCAACCTCACCGAACAGGAATTTTCAGAACTGCTGCAGTGGGGCGAAGGTATCGTCCGTTTCCAGGACAGTTATGTCCAGCTGCGGCCCGAACAGATAGATACCCTGCGCCGGAAATTGGCCGAACCCAGCCGGGCCGAACCGGTCCGCCGCGGCCTGCGCCCATTGCTGGAGGAGGAATATGACGGTATATCCCTGGAAATCGATAAACGGGTAGAAACCGTACTCGCCTCTCTGCAGAATACGGAGAAGGCGCCTGTGCCCAAGGGCCTTGCTGCCGAACTGCGGCCCTATCAGCTGCGGGGGTACCAGTGGCTGACAGAACAGACCCGCTGCGGCTTCGGCGTCTGCTTGGCAGACGATATGGGGTTGGGGAAGACGGTGCAGGCTGCCGCCTGGATCCAGCGACAGAAAGAAACCGAACCCGGCCGGCAGCCCATACTGATTGTCTGCCCGACAACACTGCTGGCCAACTGGGCCAAGGAGCTGCGCCGGTTCACGCCCGACCTTAAGGTGCTGCTCTACTATGGCCCGCGGCGGTCCCTGGAAATGGGGGATGTGGTCATTACCAGCTACGGCGTGGTGCGCCGGGACGAAGCACTGCAGCAACAGTCCTGGCACGCCGTAATTCTCGATGAGGCCCAAAACATCAAAAATCCGCGCACGGCCCAGAGCAAGGCCGTGAAATCCCTGTCAACGCAGCACCGCATTGCCTTGACTGGAACGCCCATTGAAAACGGACTCATGGAACTGTGGAGTATATTCGACTTCCTCAATCCGGGCTATCTGCCCCATGAAACGGAGTTTCGGGAGCGAACGGTGCGGCCGGCGGAAAAATGGGGCGAGAGCGAGCCCGTGGAGAAGTTGAAACGGGCCGTGGATCCGTTTCTGCTGCGGCGGCTGAAATCGGATCCGGCCATTCTGCCCGACCTGCCGGACAAGCTCAGCAGCGATGAATACGTGTATCTGCAGCCGGAACAGGCAGCACTCTATAAAAGCGCTCTGTCCCGCTTTTCTGTGGACGATCTGCCGGAGGGCGGCATCGAACGGTCCCGTATGGTACTGGCCATTCTGACCCAGTTAAAGCAGATCTGCAACCACCCCGCACAGTTTCTTAAGACCGGCCGCGCAGACCCTAGACGCTCGGGCAAAGCACTGCGGCTCTTGGAACTGCTGCGTCAAATCCAGCAGCAGAATGAACGCGCCCTGGTATTTACGCAATACCGTCAGATGGGCATATTGTTGCAGGAAATGCTGGAAGAGCACTTAGGCTGGCAGCCGCTGTTTTTCCACGGCGGGCTGCCGGCTAAGGCCCGCAGTGAAATGGCAGACGCCTTTCAGGCCGGCCAAGCGCCAGCCATGATCCTGTCCTTGAAGGCAGGGGGCAGCGGCCTGAACTTGACAGCAGCCAATCACGTCATTCACTACGATTTGTGGTGGAACCCCGCTGTGGAAAACCAGGCCACGGACCGGGCACACCGCATTGGGCAGGAGCAGCGGGTCATGGTCCACCGCTTCATCACCATGCACAGTTTTGAAGAGCGCATTGACGAGTTGGTCAAGGCTAAGCAGACCATGGCTGATCAGATCATCACCGCCGGTGAACACTGGCCGACGCGCTTAGACAATGACGAACTGCGGGAACTTCTGCGGGCGGGGCGGCTGTAGAAACTTCAGCGGCACCGACGGAAGGGACCGCAGAGAAAGGGTGGTTCTGCTGCGGCACCGTAACCTGATACCCATAACCATCTTGTCGGGCTTTCTAGGCAGCGGCAAGACATCGGTTTTGAACTACCTGCTGCAAAATCAGCAGCAGAAGAAGATTGCCGTCATAGTCAATGAATTCGGCGATATCAGTATGGATCACCAATATATACAGCATCGAGAGGAAGACCTGGTGCAGCTGGCTAACGGCTGCATCTGCTGTACTGTACGCAACGGGCTGAAGGACGTTATCCGGGACCTTGCCGATCGCGGGCCCTGGGACGGCATCATAATCGAAGCCTCCGGCGCCGCCGATCCAGGTCCGCTGCTGCGCACACTCATGGACCAGGACATGGAAGAGCTGGTATATCTGGACGCGCTCTTGACCATGGCCCACGGCCAGCAGCTGCCCGAACACCTGGAAGTGTCGGTGGTAAGCCGCAGGCAGCTTCAGGCGGCCGACCTCGTTATCCTTTCCCACCGCGACATGGCGTCCAACAGACAGTGGCAGCAGGCAACAGCACTAGTCCGGGAACAGAACCCTGCTGCCGTGATTCTTCCATCCGACCGCGGCCGGGTGCCATTGCAAGCTGTGCTTGCACCCTCTGCCAACAATGGCGCCCGCAGGACCTGGTCCGAGACGGCGCCCGTGGAGCACAGCTTCCAATCGCTGGCCGTGACCTCAGCAGCGCCGTTGTCCTTTTACAAATTCCGCAGCTGGCTGGAATCCCTGCCTGACCGTGGCGTTATCCGAGCCAAGGGAATCGCTGTCTTCCACCGCGGCCGCCGCACCTGGTATGTGCATCTGGTTGGAAGACGCATCACCTGCGATCCCGCGTCCAAGGCATCCGCCACGGGCATGGAAAGCCAACTGGTCCTCATCGGGCGGGGCATCCAAAAACAGGATCTAGAGGCGGGCTTCGCGTCCTGTATTGAACAGCAGCGATCCCGGCGCTGGCCGTGGGCTAGGAGAAGTCGCTGATGTCGGCCTTTTCCACGGTTTTTCTCAGTGTGTTTGTCGGGGCTTTGCCTTTCCTTCTGATCGCTGTTCTCACCTCCGGGTTTATTGAAGTGTTCCTGTCTCGGGAAACACTTGCCAAAATTCTTCCCAAGCATCCGCTTGCGGCTGTTGTGGCAGTGCCCCTGCTAGGGTTTGTCCTGCCGCTGTGCGAATGCGGCGTCATCCCCGTGGCGGGGCGTTTGGTCCGCAAGGGCGTGCCCTTGAGTGTAGCCCTGGCGTTTATGCTCTCCAACCCCATTCTCAATCCGTTTCCGCTCTTAAGCACCAGGACGGCCTTTTCCTTTTTTCCCGCCATGGTACCGTGGCGCATGGCCGCTGCCTATGCCGTTGCGGTCACCATTGGCCTGATCGTCATGCTCATGGCCCGCCTGGATCCCGGAACCTTTGCCGTGCGCCAATATACAGGCGGCGGCCTGTGGGGCATTCTCGAAAACAATCCGCAGGCTTCCGCCGCCGGTTTCGGGGAACGGCTTCTGGATGCATTGGCCCACGCATCGCTGGAATTTTTCAACGTCGGCCGCTTTTTTATCCTCGGTTCCTTGGCCGCGGCGGCGGTGCAGGTGTTTGTTCCGCAGGAAGCACTGCTGCAGCTGGCCGAGCATCATCTGGCGGCGGTGGCCGGCATGATGGGTTTTGCCTTTGTGGTGTCCATCTGCTCCGAAGCTGACGCCTTTGTGGCCGCCGGGTTTTTGGGCACCTTTCCGCCCGGTGCTCTGCTGGCCTTTTTGGTATTCGGCCCCATGGTGGACATAAAGAACACCATGATGATGCTAGCGGCGTTTCCCAAAGCCGTGGTCCTGCGCTTAGTGATACTCATAGCAGCCCTAACGCTGCTGGCCGGCATGGCGGCAAACCACTGGATGTAGCAACGCGGGAGGTGATTTCGTGCAGGCAAAAACCATTACTCGATCCTTGGGCTGGCGCACCGTTACCCTCTGGACCCTGGCCCTGTTTCTGCTGGCGGCAATCTTAGGCGGGATGATGGAAAATCTGCTGCATCCCAGCTGGATCCGCTGGCAATGGTGGTGCGCCGGATGCATGCTGCTCTTTGGCTGGATACAGATACGCCACCGCGGGCTCCGGCAGCAGCACGTTCCGCCCTTTGTACTTTCTGTGTTGGTTCTGCCGGTGCTTCTTGCCGTTGTGGCACCGCCGGTTCCTTTGGGCGCAGACGTGTTGGACAGGCAGGACTATGCCCTTCTGCGGCCCCAACAGCGCGGCCAGCTGCAGGGAAGGGAAATGCCATGGCTGCAGGGCAACCATATTACACTCGGTGAGGAACACTATTTCGACGCGCTAATGACGATGCATTTCAACGCCGAGCACTTCGACGGCTCCAGCGTAGAAATGACGGGCTTTACCGCCACCGGACGCGGCGTTCCCGCCGGCCACAGCCTCATTGCCCGCCTCCTGGTCACCTGCCATGTGGCCCACGCCCAACCGGAGGGACTGCTCACCGCCGACGACAGCTTAGTCAACTTGCCCGACGATACTTGGGTTGCCGTATCCGGAACCCTGGAGTACAGGCAGCTTGAGGGCAGGGGAGAGTTGGTGCTGGGCCATCCGCAGTACACCATTCTCGAAGATCCCCCTAGCCCATATGTTTTCCTGCAGTAGACGGGAGGTTTCATTCTCCCAAGGCAGAATAGATATAATAACACGGAGCTCTCTGTGTCCATTTGGCAAGTCACTGCCTTGAGAGGGCAGTGTGAAGGAGTGGCAGAACAATGAAATGCTATTTATGCTTCGTATTGGTGTTGTCCGCTTTGATCGCGGCCGTACCACCCGCAGACGCGGCGCCGTGGGAGCAGGATGCACAGTTGCAGCAGTGGCTGCAGACTGCGGTGCCGGAACTGCTCAGCAATCACGGGGTGCCCGGGGCCGCCGTGGCCATCGTTCACGAAGGCCGGCTGGCTGCCCTGGAAGGATTCGGTGTGGCCCATATGGAAAGCCAAACACCGGTCGATCCCACCCGCAGCGTCTTTCCCGCGGCTTCCGTGTCCAAGACCCTGACCCACGCGGCCGTGATTCGCTTAGCCGAAGAGGATTATGTCGATCTGGACGACCCCGTCCGCCGCTACATTACCGGCATAGAGCTGGAGAACAAATTCCAAACTCCGCTCCTGGTGCGGCACCTGCTTACGCATACGGACGGGTTTGAAGCCCGGAAACTGCGTACGCTGACCACCGATGCAGACGAGCTAGAGCCGCTGGCATCGGTCCTTGAAGGTGAGCTTCATTCGCCGATTCGCCGCCCCGGTTCTGCCGTCTCCTACGGCTCCTACGGCGCGGCGCTGGCTGGACTGCTGGTGGAGGATGTGACCGGCCAGAGCTTTGCAGACTATGTGCAGCAGGAAATATTCGGCCCGCTGGGCATGGATACGGCGACTTTTGATCAGGAAAGCCCCATAGACGCCGCCGATCGGGCTTCGATATATTACCAAGAAGATGATCTGCTGCAGCGGGCACCGAGGCTCTACAGTCACACACCGCCCAGCGGCGGCGCCGTGATGTCCGCTAAGGATGCCGCAGCTTTCCTGGCAGCCCTCACCCAACCTGAAGCGCCGGACGCAGAGGACCCGGAAGGCGAAGACGAAGAACAGCAGGAGGAAGGCGAAGACGAAGAACAGCAGGAGGAAGGCGAAGGCGAAGAGACGGCAGCGGAAACA
>PUOC01000118.1 GCA_003551965.1 Clostridiales bacterium
TCCGGCTCCAGGGAAATCCGGGCAATTCCCCGTCCCTCCTGGGGTATCCGGCTTTCTCCCACCACTTCTTCTCCGTCACGATACCGTGCCCGCAGCCTTACGGTCTCCAGCGTGGCGGGGAGCACTCGCCCGCGCACCGCCAATACTTTGCTCATTTCCCGTATAGCCTCTTCAAAATCGCCGGTAATGGCCGGCATTGCAGCAATGAACAAGTTGCCGAAGCTGTGGCCGTGCAGACCCTCACCCCAAGAAAACCTGTATTGAAACAGCCGTTCCATCAATGGTTCTGTATCGGCTAAGCTGACCAGTGTATTGCGGACATCGCCGGGGGGGAGGATACCGAGTTCATCGCGGATTCGTCCGGAACTACCTCCGTCGTCAGCCACGGTAACAACCGCCGTTATGTTCTCAGAGTACGTCTTTAACCCCCGCAGCATAGTGGAAAGCCCTGTTCCCCCGCCAACAACCACAATCTTCGGGCCTTTGGCCAAGCCCCGCCGTCGATACACCGACTCGGCCAGGCCCTTGTCTCCGCCGGGCACCAATGCTCCCGTAATGGAATGAATCAATCCCCGCATGCCCACTCCAAGACTGAAAATGCCAAGCAGAACCAAAAGAAGGCCGGAAAGCCAATCCCAAGTCGGCGAAATCCCCTGCAGCAAATTCATCAAACCAGCTTCCACTTGGCCGAGCAGACCGGTGTTCAACAGCAGTGCTATGCCCACAGCGATTAGGGCAACTCCCACAAAGACCAAAAACAGCCATCGCTTGACACGCATTCCGGGAATTAACCATTTCCATCGTTCCATACCGATCCTCCCTATCTCAACGCCTGTCAATGTCCCGATGTTCCACCTGAGCCATGTATTCCTGGTTCCGAAAGAGATCACCGAGGCGATTGGCCACAGCAACCGATCGGTGCTGTCCGCCAGTACAGCCGACGGCCACAATCAGCTGGCTTTTGCCTTCGCTTGTGTAGTGGGGAAGCAGAAACAACAGCATGTCCGTCAATCGTTTCCAGAACTGCTCGGTGATGGGCCATCGAAATACATATTCGTACACTTCCGGGTCATTTCCGGTCAGAGGCTGCAGAGATTCCACATAATGGGGATTGGGAAGAAACCGCACGTCAAATACCAGGTCCGAGTCCTTGGGAAGACCGTTCTTAAAACCAAAGGATATGATCGTAACAGCCAGCGTATGGCTGCGATCAATGGCGAGAAACTCCCAGAGTTCCTCTTTCAATTGGGACGTGGTCAGGCCGCTGGTGTCCAGAATTCGGTGCGCCTTGCCTCGAATCTTCTCTAAGCGCCGCCTCTCCTCCGCAATGCCTTCGACAATGCCCCCTTTGCTGGCCAGCGGATGGCGGCGCCTTGTATACTTAAACCTGCGGATCAGCATGTCTTCCGAAGCTTCCAAGTACAGGATTGTAAAATGGAATCCGATCCGCTCCAACTCTTCCAAGGCCGCGGACATATCGTCGAAGAACTGGCCGCCGCGAACATCAACCACCAAGGCGACCCTGGATATGGCGCCGCCGGCCTGCGAGACCATATCTGCAAACTTAGGAATCAAGGCGGGAGGAAGGTTATCGACACAGAAAAAACCCATGTCTTCACAGGCTTTCATAACCTCAGATTTGCCTGCACCCGAAAGGCCGGTAATGATCAAGAACTTGGCATTCATTCCAGTGCCACTCCTCCTAGCCGGCGTTCCTCACGAAAAATGCACCACACTTCACCGCCGGCGGTTGAAGGGTGATGCATGACAAAAACTAACTTCGACGAAGCTCCGGATTTTCCCTGCTGATCTTACTTCCTGCTTCCGCATCCACGAGCACAGCCGCTTGGGGATGGAGCTGCAGTACAGAAGCCGGCAGATCCGGGGTAACCGGGCCCTCCGCCGCAGCAGCCACAGCATCAGCCTTGCCGCTGCCGCTGGCCAAGAGCACAATTTTTCGTGCCCGCATAATGGACTTAATTCCCATGGAAATGGCCCTGCGCGGTACCTGGGATAGATCATGGCCGAAAAAACGGGCATTGGCCTCTATAGTGCGCTCGTCCAAATCGACCACGTGGGTGGTCTGCCCAAACGGCGTTCCCGGCTCATTGAACCCAATGTGGCCGTTGTGGCCGATTCCTAATATCTGGAGATCAATGCCGCCGGCTGCCGCCATGCGCCGTTCATAGTCCCAGCACTCTTGGTCTGGGTTCTCCGCTTGGCCATCGGGGATGTGAATATTCTCCGGCGGAACGTTGATATGCTGGAAAAGGTTTTCCTGCATATAGCGGCAGTAGCTGGCCGGATGATCGGGGCCGAGTCCCAGATATTCATCGAGATTGAACGTGGTGACAGAGGAAAAATCCAGTCCCTGCCGGTGCAGCGCCGCCAGTTCGCGGTACAGTCCCAGCGGCGTGCTGCCCGTGGCCAGACCCAGCACACAGCGGGGGTTTTGCTCTATTTCCCTTTGGACGAACTCTGCCGCTGTCCGGCTGAGCTGTTCGTAGTCCTTGCACAGAAGTATTTCCATGAAAACCACCTATCCTTCCCTTTGATACGCCAGCCGCCCGGCCACAAACGTCTTTTCAACCACAAACGCCGGAGATATCAGGACAACATCACCTTGATAAGTTTCCCGCAGCCAGCCGCGCCTGCGCAGGCCCAAAGAACGGGCAGGATTGAGGCTGGCCATCTGCAGAGCGTCTTTGAAGGAAGCGATGCCGAACTCGACCATGTTCTTCACGGCATCCATCAGTGACAGGGTGCTCCCTGCCAAATTTCCTGCCTCCAGCCTGGCCGCGCCATCCTGCACATAGATCACCTGATCCCCGAGAATATACTCTCCATCGGGAAGTCCGGCGGCCTGCACCGCATCGGTCACCAGTATCATCCAATCCACACCCTTCGCCTTGACCAGAGCCTCCATGGCACCGGGATGTACGTGGATGCCGTCGGCGATAATCTCAGAAAATACGTGCGGGGCGGCAAAAGCGGCTCCGACCACGCCCGGATCGCGATGGTGAAGGCCCCGCATGCCGTTGTAGGTGTGGGCCACGTGGCTGATGCCCCTGCGAAACCCTTCCATGGCATCTTCATAGCTGGCATCGGTGTGGCCGGCCGATACCGTAATACCCCGTTCAATCAGCCACTGCACCGCCGCAAAGCTGCCGGGAACCTCAGGAGCAATGGTCACTAACTGCAGGCGTTCTCCTAGAATCGAGTACAATTGGTCCAACTCTTCTAAGTCAGCGCGGCGGATTTCCTCGCCCAACTGCGCTCCCTTCTTCTGTTCGTTCAGGTAGGGCCCTTCCAGATGAATGCCAAGAACCTCCGCCCCACGGTCACTATTGTACGAGGCTACCGTCTCCGCCGCCCGCCGAGTCTTGGCACGGGAAGCCGTAACGGTGGACGGCAAAAACCCGGTGACACCGCTGCCGGCCACGTGTTCAGCCATGGTCTGCAGGGCATGGGACCCTCCTTCCATGAAGTCCTCGCCTGCGCAGCCATGGATGTGAACGTCGATCAGCCCCGGGGCTATCCAGGATCCGTTGGCATTGACTTTTTCCCACTGCCCGTCCAACGGCGGCAGTTCTTCGGAAGGTCCCAGGAAAGAAATCACGCCGTCTTCGATACACACAGCACCGGGGGAAAATATCGTGTCGGACACCACGGTCCCGTTGAAAATACATAGTTTCACGAAACTGCACCTCCTTGGTAACGTCGAACATAGGGCAATTTCTATGCCTGCACAGACAATCCCTGCCTGCTCTTTCCATGTCTTTTGCCCCAGGCCGCGCTGCAGCAGAATTCTTGGCTCGCTGCCAGGCACTCCAAGCCACTTCTGCAGAAGTTGCAGATCGTTTACAAACTGTTGATTGCCCCATTGCAGGCAGGGGTTATAGTATAGTTAATTGTTAGTTTCAGTGAGCCGAATCATGGTGAGAACATGGCCGGTTCCGGATAAGGTTTAGTCCACTTCAGACAAAGGGGGGTTCGACGTGCTTAACCTGCTTCGCAGTAAAGGTGTCATACTCGTGGCCGGACTCGCTCTGATGGCCGTATTTGCCATCGGCTGCGGCGAGATTGACAACAATCTCAACGATATGCCGGCACAGGACGGCGGATTCTAAAACTGCGCCGCGTCGTGCACTTGTTTGTTCACGGCAACCTGTTCGATGCCCCTCTGACAATGGCTATGCAATGCCCCGGAGTTTCTCCGCTGAGGGCGGGTTGCGATAGCCGCCGCAAGAAGAAAAAATTACATCTTTAGGAGGTCTATACCGCGATGTTGAATATTCTCAGGAGCAAAGGTGTCATTCTCGTAGCTGGCCTGGCCTTGATGGCCGTATTTGCCATCGGCTGCGGCGAAATTGACAACAATCTCAACGATATGCCCGCACAGGACGGCGGCGGATTCTAAAGCACTGTTCACCGCAAACAAGCTCCCCCATGGGGGAGCTTGTTTTTCGTCATATCCGTATATCCGTGACAGCATTGCTTCCAAGCCGCGCCGCACTGGCCGAATGCAGTCAGTCCCTGTTCATCTGTGCCCGATTTCGGTAACGCCGGAGCCGGCGGCGGCCCATGGATTGAGCCCACAGCTTTATTACCGTTGGTACCGTTTCTGCTGACGCCAGTCCGGTCCCTGGATCAACACCGGAAGATGCTGTCCCTTGATCCGAGAAGCTAAGCGCATCCCCACAATCCGGTCCAATTTGTTCCACTGCTCGCTGTCGTAGTTGGCAGTGAGAATTGTTGAGCGGTTGTGATTGATGCGCCCGTCAAGGATGACCAAGAGCTGTTCCAGTGCCCAATCGGTCGAGCGCTCGCTGCCAAGATCGTCTAGCACCAAGAGGTCGGATTTCTGCAGGGGATCGATGCTGCGGGCCTGGCGGCGCAGCTGATCCAGAAGGGATGGAACGTGGACAAACACCGCCCAGTGGCTGTCCTTGAGCCGGTTGACCACAGCCGCTGCCAAATGGGTTTTTCCCACACCCGACTGGCCATAGAGAAAGAGTCCTTCGCCCCCTTTTACAGACGCGAAATTATCGGCGAATTTACGGCAGTATGCGTGTGCGTCCTTGTTGTAATCTCCCACTTTAAAATTTTCGAAGCAGTGCCCCCGCAGGGCAGGCGGCAGTGGATCGTCCCGTTTGAAACGGGTAGCTTGGCGCAGCTTGTTCCTGCGTTCCTGCAGCGCCTCCGTTACACAACGGCAGTCCTGCGTTAACCACAATCCTTTGCCAAAGGGCTTCGGCAGTGGAAAGGGATGGCGCTTCCAAACGCGGTTACGCGCCTGGCCGCATTGACTGCAGTAAGTGCGGATCGACAGATACCAGCGGCGAACTCCACTTTCAATCATCCAAGAACGAGAATGCACCCTTTGGCGGAGGTTCGGGCTTTGTGTACTTGTAATCTTCTCGGGCAAATTTCCTCTGCCCATCTTGAGAACCATGGTTTCTCCTCCTCTTCGCCGATTCCTCCGGACGGTCTTGATGATAAGCTCGATACGCTTTCTCATCTGTTATACCATGAACCAGCCAGTCGTCGATGATGGCTGCAATGTAGTTAAAGCCGATTTTTTTCCTGCCGCCTGACAGCCGCCGTTCTTGACTGGCCCGAAGAATGGCGCATCCAAGAACAAACGGTGCCATACCCTCTTCCTGGGCCTGATACAGCCGATCCCGCTGAGAACTGGATATGGGGCCGACCTGCCTCTGGTACAATTGTATCACATCATGCATATCCGGTTCCTGCACTGTCTGCCACCCCCATTCGGTTATACATATACGCGTTCCACCCTTTTGCTGATCATGCAAGGAATTTCATAATTGATCGTTCCCAGCCAATCGGCCCAATCATCCACAGTGATTCTGCCGCTGTCTTGGCTGCCGATCAAAACCACCTCTGTACCCGGTGATACATCCATGTCTCCCAGATCTACCATGATATGATCCATACAGACTTTCCCCACAATGGGGCAGCGGCGGCCCTGGATCAGTACAGCGCCGCGTCCGCCCAGCCGGCGATCGGCACCGTCGGCATAGCCAATAGGCACAACCCCGATATGCGTCTGCTTCCAGGTTACAAACGTGCTGCCGTAACTGACGGCGGTGCCCGGCGGCACCAAGCGAACTGCAGCCAGCTTCGCCCGCAGGCTGAAAGCAGGCTGAAGTTCCAAAGGCCGTTGTTCATTGGGATACAGCCCATACAAACCCAGACCCACCCGGACCAAATCCAGGTGGCTGCTTTCGTCAAAAAGAGTTGCAGCCGTATTGGCACAGTGGCGCACGCGAACCCGCAGGCCTTCGTTTTCCAGATCCCGCAGCACATGCCGGACCCGCTGCAGCTGCCATTGATAATATTCGCCCTGCTCATCGGCGGACGCAAAGTGGGTGAAGACGCCCTGTACATCCAAATGGGGAAGGCCGCCGGCCCGGCGGACAAAGGCTGCCGCTTCATTGGGGTGCAGTCCCAGCCGGCCCATGCCTGTATCCACTTTCACATGCACCCGTACTGTCTTGTTCAGACGCCGGGCACGACCGGACAGTGCCACGGCCGCATCCCATTGGAACACACTGACCGCCAGCTCCTTGGCGGCACAGAGCTCCAACTGTTCAGGTACTAAGCCACCCAAGACCACAATCGGGGCAGCAACCCCCGCCCGGCGCAATTCGGCACCTTCTTCGGGAAAGGCCACGCCCAAAGAACCGGCCCCATGGGCCAGGGCAGTTCTTGCTGCGGGCAGTGCTCCATGGCCATACCCGTCGGCCTTGACAACAGCCATCAGCCCCGCCCCGCCCGCCAGACGGCGGCGAAATTGGGCAACATTAAAACCCAATGCCTTTGTGTCGATTTCGGCCCAGACAGGCCTAGTTGGCAGATGCATAAGCTACTCCAGGTCAGATGCCACGGCTTTAACAACATCAGAGCGGGTGATCATTCCTACCAAGATGTTGCCAGATTCGACCACCGGCAGGCGATTGACGGTTTGTTCCACCATGATGGTAGCCAGATCCTGCAGTGAAGTATCGGGACTGACTGTGTGTATTTTGGTGGTCATAATTTCTTCGGCACGGGTACCCGTCGCCTTGCGCACTTCCTCATCCAGCTTTCCCGGCCCCTCCAGATAGAGGACACCGCCAATGAACGGCAGAAATGTGGGTAAATCCAGCTTTTTGGCGCGCACCAGCAGATCCCTTTCTGTCACCATACCCACCAGTTTTCCATTTTCTTCCAGTACGGGAATGCCGCTGATTTCCTGCTCTACCATCAAGCGAGCAATATCGTTAAGCGGTGTGTCCTTGGTAACGCTGACCACGTCTGTAACCATGATGTCGCGAGCATTCATGCTGTTTCCTCCCTATGGTTTATTGCAGCGTGTACGGTAGTTCACGGAGCAGGTCGGAGGCAGTCAATCCCCGTTCACCAAGGCGCTCCTTGGCCAAATCCCCTGCCCAGCCGTGGACATAGGCCCCTGCCGCCGCTGCATATACCGGCTCCATACCCTGACACAGCAGTGCCCCGATAATTCCTGACAAGACATCACCCATTCCAGCTGAACCCATTCCGGCATTGCCGGTGGAATTAATGTACATGCTTTCCGGGCCGACTGTGAACGTCGGTGCACCCTTAAGCAGAAGCACAGTGCCCAGCCTTTTCTGGCCTTCTGTCGCGGCTTTTCGCCTCTGCCGGTTAATCGTGCCGGCATCGGAGCCCGTCAAACGCGCCATTTCGCCGGGATGCGGCGTTAGGATCCACTGCTGGCGTTGTTTTTTGGGCAGTGCTTCTAGCCACTGGTCCTGTCCCTGCAGGCAGTTGACTGCATCGGCGTCGATCACCGCCGGCTGCTGCCACGACTGCAGCAGACCCATGACAATATCGGGTATGGCCTCCCGCTGGGACAGCCCTGGCCCCACAACCAGCGCCTGCTTGCCCTGGAGCAGTTCCTGCAGCGGTTCCAGGCTGCTGCGGGATAATGTACCTTCCTCTGTTTCCGGCAGCGGAACCACCAGCAGTTCTCCGGGCGGATACCACCCGGCAATGCTTTCCGGCACAGCCACTGTAACCAGACCGGCTCCCGAACGGAGCATGCCCTGGG
This sequence comes from Clostridiales bacterium, assembly GCA_003551965.1. GTDB lineage: Bacteria > Bacillota > Limnochordia > Darwinibacteriales > B1SED10-159 > B1SED10-159. The sequence continues at coordinate 8,102 of PUOC01000118.1, forward strand.
CAGTCAAGAACGCCGACCCGGCCATGGACCGAGAACCAGCCACAACCAGGCCGTGACCGAAGGTTCCTTTGTGTCCCCATGCAGGACGCTGCGGCAAATGCCGCTGCAGCCAGCTTCCATCGGGTCGAAAACAGCGGATATGCTTGGCTAACGTGTCGGGTATGCCAATGTCCTCCACCACCCAGCGTCCGGCATAGCCAGCTCCAGGATGGAGCAGCAGTCCCTGTTTGATAAAACCAAAACTCACGGTAAGATCGGCCTGCACAGCGCTTTTTATCACATCACCGCTGTCAGCATTGACCCCTGTAGGCACATCCAAGGCAACCACCGGAGCTTTGGCTTGGTTCACCAGCTGCACCGCCTGCGCGTAAAGTCCCCGCAGAGCTCCCTTGGCACCGGTGCCTAACATGGCATCGACAATGAAATCAGACAGCCGCAGTCCCAGCCGCAGTTTGGGCAGGCTGCGTTCTGTCAGCCAGTGAAGATCGCCCTGCAGCTTTTTGTACAATGTAAGGTTGTGACGGCAATCCGGCGATAATTTGTTCTCCGTGCCCAGCATGTATACCTTTACGCCGGCTCCGCGGTTGAGCAGATGGCGCGCCGCCACCAGGCCATCGCCGCCATTGTTTCCGGCACCCACCAAGATATCCACCCGGCGTCCTGCCATGGATCCATATTGCTCTTCCATACGCCGGACGGCGCCTACACCGGCCGTTTCCATTAAGACTAAACTAGGAATGCCCAACTGGTCAATGGTCTGTGCATCTAAGTGCCGCATCTCTTCGGCTGTTACGACCCGCAAACTCCGTTCGCCTCCCTTCCTACCGCTGTGGCGCTGGCCAGGGCATAGTGCTTTGTGTGACTAATGCTCAAAAGGACCCGCTCAATGCTGTTTTCCCGAGCCCAGGACGCCGCCGCTCCGTTCAAGAGCACCGTGGGCTTTCCCAATACATCTCGGCTGATGCGAATTTGCTGGAAGCCGATCCCCTGCTGCCACCCGGTACCCAATGCTTTCATCACCGCCTCTTTGGCGGCAAAGCGAGCAGCCCATGACGCCGCCGGGCGACCCGATAGTTCCTGCTGTTCTTCAGGGGTGTAGATCCTGTCCATGAAACTGCCCTTTTGGAGAGCTCGGTCAATGCGAGCGATTTCGATCATATCAATGCCAGTGCCCAGTATGGTCTGTCCCAACGTTCTCACCCCAACTGCTGCTTGATGCAATCTGCGGTCATGGCAGCCGCCTCTCGCGCCTGTCCTTCCCGGGGATGCTCAGCCATGACCCGGATCAGCGGTTCTGTGCCGGAGGGCCGCACAAAGATCCGGCCTTGCGGCGCCAACCTGTTCTCTGCTGCTTTGATAGCATTTTGAACAAAGACATTTGTATCCCAGCCCATTTTCGTTCGGACCTTGACATTGACCAGCTGCTGGGGATACACCGTCAAAATCCGCCGCAGTTGGCATAGGGGTTGACCCGTCTCAACCATCGCCTGCAGCACTTTCAGTGAAGTCAGGATGCCGTCGCCGGTGGTACTGTGATCGAGAAATATGATGTGTCCGGACTGCTCGCCGCCTAACACTAACTGCTGATTCTGCATGGCTTCCAAAACATAACGATCGCCTGCTTTGGTTACTTCCAACCCTGCCCCCATGTCCTCCAAACAACGCTGCAGTCCTCCGTTGGAATAGACGGTGGCCGCCACCTTGCTGCCGCGCAGTTCTCCCCGTTCCATGTATTGGCGGGCGCAGATGGCCAAGATAGCGTCACCGTCCACAAGATCTCCCTGCTCATCCACCATAAGTACCCGGTCTGCATCGCCGTCGTATGTGATCCCCACTTGGGCCCCTGTTTGGTGTCGGAACTGCAAAATTGTCTCCGGTTGGGTCGAGCCGCATTGATGGTTGATATTCACGCCGTCAGGAGCTGAGCAGACCATATCCAGGCGGGCCCCCAAAGTGTGAAACACCCTCGGCACCACTTGGCACGCTGCACCGTGGGCGCAGTCCACTGCAATATGCATGCCGTCCAGTGCCGAGCCGGCCTCTTCAATTAGAAAGTCGCCGTAGGCCTCGGCGGCGGAGGGGTCCTGGTAAATGCGGCCCACATCCGGCCCGGTCGGGCGCGGCAGGCCGTCCCCGTGGAGGTTTCTTTCAATCTCATCTTCCACATGGTCCGGCAGTTTGTACCCTGTGCTGGAAAAAAACTTAATTCCGTTGTCCGCCACGGGGTTATGGGAAGCAGATATCATGACACCGGCGTCGGCATGCATCCGCTGCACCAAAATGGCGCAACCGGGTGTGGGAAGCACCCCCAGCAAAACCGCATCAGCCCCTGCCGACGCAATGCCCGCGGCCAAAGCGGCCTCAAGCATGCCCCCGGATATCCTGGTATCGCGGCACACGAGAATTCTCGGACGTGTTGCTCCGCCGGTCAACACGTGGGCACCGGCCCGCCCCAACTGGTATGCCAGTTCAGGGGTCAGCTCTTCATTGGCCACGCCCCGCACACCGTCCGTTCCAAAGAGCCGCGTCATCGCATCCATCCTTTCTTTGTTCTGCTGTGCGTATCATTCCCGGCGGTGAAGCTCCACGGCATCCGGTGCAATTTCCAACGGCTCCACATCCTGCCAGTTCCCATCCAAGGCGCGCAGTACATACTGCCCCTCTTCTATGCCGTTGCGTGCCTCCACATAAACGGCCACCCGAGACACCTGCGCCATGACACTGCTGGGTGCACGAACCACGGCTTGAGAAGGCGTCGTAGCATAGCGCCCCGGCTGATATCCCTCCGGCACACCGACCAGCGCCACCGCCACTGGGAATTCCTGCTCTTCCCATGGCTCCAGCGTAACAGGGACCCTCGAAGGCACAGTCGACACGGCACTGATCCCCAGGGGCGTTTCCACAGAGATCCGGGCCGTCGTTGTTCCCGCATCCATGAGCGACGCGTCTACCACGGCCTCGATGCTGCGTTCGGCACGGCCTAACATGGGATTCAGCCCGCGAAGAGTCACGGTCGCTTCACCTAGTTCTTCCACAAGAGCCAATCCCTCAGGTACGTTCTGCACTTCCACAGGAACAACAACCTGCCGTTCCATCGGCGCAAACCGCTCATCACCAACGGCCACAAACCAAAGAACCACAGCCAGCCCCAAAGCCAACAGCCGCAGAGACAGGTTTTCGTCTGCCCGCACTTTTTCTGCTGCCTTGGAAAGGGCGTCGGCCACTTTCTGCAGATATTCCTTCACGGGCGCCCCCTCCAATGCCAAAAGGGGTTGTCCGTTTTCGCCGACTCCCAATAATGATGGAGCTGTTCCCGCAGCCGAGTTTCGTTGAGATACCGCCGCAGGCGGCCTTCCACGGCCATAGAAACGGCCCCCGACTCCTCTGATACAACAACCACCACAGCATCGGTCTGTTCGGACAGGCCCACGGCCGCCCGGTGCCTGGTGCCCAGCTGGCTGTCGAGATAGCTTTCGGTTAAAGGCAGAAAACAGGCAGCGGCAGTAATGCGGCCGCCCCGGATGATCGCTGCCCCGTCATGGAGGGGAGAGTTGGGTTCGAAAATGTTCATCAACAGTTCCTTGGTAATCAAAGCATCCAGCGACACACCGGTCTCGACGTATTCCTGCAGACCTGTCTCCCGCTCTAAGACAACCAGTGCACCCACCCGCCGGGAGCGCAGAATGGAGACGGCCTCCACAATCTTATCGATGGTTTCGCCGGCCTCAGGGCGCGCTCCGGAAGCGAACGGGCGCAGATATTGGCCGCGTCCAATCTGTTCTAGGGCGCGGCGCAGTTCCGGATAA
>PUOC01000303.1 GCA_003551965.1 Clostridiales bacterium
TTCTTTTCTCGGAAGTCGCGCTCGATCCCTGTTGGAAAGAAAAAACTCCCTGACTGCCCGCATGCCCGCACAACGGGGCAGCGCACAGCCAGGGAGTCTGCATACATGTGCCAATTCTAATTGGCAGGAAGTCCTCTCAGCTGATAGTCCCAAATTGTTCCATTGTCTCGGCCTTCGACCTCCACGACTAGCAGGTCTTTATCGGGCTCCTTTATCACGATTCCCGGGAAGTGTCCGCCAGGTTGGCCATTAAAGGTCAATACGTTTGAAAGTTCCACATCCTCATGCCAATCGTGCTCTTCTACGCCTTCCGGGTATAATGACGGATCTTCGTACATGGGCGGGTTTAGACTTACCCAACCCGAATCGAAAATGCGCTCGGGATCATCCCAGGCAGCTTCCTGATCCGCGTAGTCATAGTAGACTCTGAACCGATCCGGTAGGTTGCGGGCGTGGAAGTAGAAGGACAATTCAGCGCCGTCTTCCATGTCACTGAGATCCCAGTAATGTCTTGTGAAACCCTGGTCCCCACTTTTGGTGATCTCAAAGTCCGTAACATCAAAATCGAATTCCCCGAATGGATTCGGCGGTGTAGTGGAGGTGAAGTAAGCCCGCACAATCGCCTCTTGTTCGGGGACTGTGAACCGCGTGTTTGGTGACTCGTAGTTTTCGAAGTACTCGCGGGGATCCACGCCTTCGCCCATTGGGCCGATGCTGGCTGATCCAGCATTGGGAAATTCCACCGCCCAGCTGAGAAACTGATCGTTCTCTGAGTCTGCAACGGCCTCTAACTCAACCATAAAACCCGGGGGGTACGGCGGGTTATCGGTGACATCCACGATTTGGCCCGTGCCACCCAAAAAGCTGATCTCTTGGAAATTGGGATCAAAGAACGTATCACCGAAAACCACGGTAATTGATCTATCTCGATCCATTTTCAATGTAGTCTCCGCCGAAAAACGGTCTGCTACGCCATCTGCATCTGAGCCGTCCCATGCGTAAAATTCCCAACCTTCAGCCGGGTCGGCCTTCAGAGTGACGACACTTTCGTTGTCCTTCTGGTGTTCGCCGACACCCGGTTCGACATCACCTTCGCCAACACGATCCATGTTCAGAAGGTGCGTGACTACGCCATCTCCTCCTCCTCCTCCCAAACAGGCCGTGAACCCCAGTGCAACCACTACCAGCAAACTGAGAAACAGCCATTTCCGATTTCTCTTCATCATTTTGCTACCTCCTTTTCAAATAGAGCCAAAAACTTCCAGAAAACACAGTGCATTGCTATCAGATTGTGGTCGTAGAGCATGCATCACCTCCGAAGTCCATTGCCGTTGTCTTCATTGAACATTGAACGCCAGTCCCTGTAGGTTTGAAAGCCAATAGAGATATCAGGGCAAAACCAGTATGTCAGCACAAGAAGTGTTCATGGGCAAATCAACAAGGGTCGCTAAGTAGGTCTAGAGCGACTCGGCAAACTAAAACAGGATAACCTTTGGTCGTTCCGATGACGCTGCACACTACGTGAGAAGCCCAAGATCGGGCAGTTCATACGCCAGGCATCGGCATCAGATCATGGCTATACGCCCATCACGCTTATTCATTACTTATTTTAACACGATATATTTCACTCTGCCCATGCCGCCAAATGTTCAAGAATGGCCGACGGACAGTCAACAGCTGTGTAACAAACCTACCAGTAAGAGAGGTTTGCCGATCCTCCACCAAACGGCTTGATCGGCGACTCACGTACTGCTGGCTGTTTCCAGGGAATCTTACCGCTGCCAACCACGGAGCAATACACTGGATCATCTCAATGGAGCATGTTCCACGGAACGCGTAGTCTTCTGTCAGCTAGCAGGGTTCCTGACCAACCCGGCCAGGCTGGGTGCTGCACCCCAAACCTGATGCAATAAAGAGGAACAAGGGCTCCATCGCGCTCGTCCTCTTTCGCTTCTTTTCTTTGTATGCCGTTGTCTGCTCCTTTGGACCTCGACAGCAGCGAAACCTTATGGGTATGAGCTTCGTCACTGCATCTAACAACCGTCACTGGAACTCGTTGTCAGTGCTTCATCTCTCCGGCAAGGGTAAGTACCAGCCGGATCATCCAGCGGTTACTCCAGCCGATAGCCAGTATTCCTAGGGCAATCGCCGAAGACGAGTTGAGGAGGTAGTGGGTAGGGGCCCTTTGCGCCGCAAAGCTAAGTATTGATCTCTCTCGGCAGGTTAAAAAGAGAGAATGGTCCACCTATTACTCCAACACCGAGCTAGGCCGACGTCTGATACGAAAAAGACTCCACCGGGGAGTCTTACCCACCCCGGTCACGATGGGGATCCTCAACCATGTACGTTCATTGGGTAGCGACGTTGAGCCGCTTCCAACAATTATTACCTAGAGAATAAGTTAATTATAGCACGCTTCTGGTAGACCGTAAACAGGGAATGGGAAAAAGATTTTGAAATTACCCCAGATTGCTTCGGGGAATTGACTGTTGAAGCAACAGGGAACAATTGTTGGGGAAAA
>PUOC01000096.1 GCA_003551965.1 Clostridiales bacterium
ATTGGCATGGCCAAGACCCCTGCAAATAAACTACGCAATGGCAGGTCTCACCTACTCCGTGACCTTGTTTTGCCAGCTTGCCATAGGGAACGATCGCAGTTCGAACCCCTTATTCTCGCACAAGCCGTGGTAACCAGGCTTCTTGTTCCGTTTCCGGGTGCCGGGTCTGCCAGTGGAGACACAGGAACGAAACCTCGCCGCTGTCGTCTTTCGGCCTATTGTAAGGCCCATCGTTTCTTACCGGCCGGCCGACACAGGGCTTGTTTCACATTCCGGTGTGTCCAGACGAATTGCTGCCATTCCCGCAGCGGGTCACAACAGTCCAGTGGACGGCCCGGCTTCTTCTGCCGGCCATCACAGCCAAGGGAAACAGCCCGTTGCACGTCCGGAATTCACCACTGTGTACCGTTTCGTTCTGTTGCAGCACAACACCGCCGCTTTCAACGTCACTGTAACATGAAAACCTCGTTTCGGTGTGATTGGACGGCTAAACCTTCTTTATGCGTTGTTAATAGGCGCGAAAGTGTCAAGGAAAGATTAATGCACACGGCAGACAAGCCGTGCCGTAACTTTTGGCACCTCGCTAGCTTCAGCAAGCCAAGGACGGGGAGGTGAACGGGTCACGGTTTTCTGCACATTGCGGTCTCGTCTGCAGGCGGTCGCGGCCTAAACAGCTTCCGGGCGCGCAGAAGTCGCGGCATAGCACCGATCAATCGCGACAGCCGCAACCGCGGCACCGCATGTAGGGCGGATTTGCCCCTCCGCCAGCGGCGAGTAGAGTCATATTTCGGCCACCGAGAACCCCGTCTACACCACCCCCCTGAAGGAACCTTCACAGCCCCTGGTCAAGTGCAATGGTTTCTTGTTACATATGCCGGATGTCGTCTAAAAGCAGCCTATCCCATGCATAACCGCATTGCCAGACTGTTTGAAACAACCACCGCCCGCCGTGGGAGAACGCGCATATGTCCGGGTCCAAGGCACTGCGCTCTTACTTCAACTTTTGTTTTGCGAATTTTCGCACATCCAACGCGTTAATCGTGGCTCCTCAATAAAGACTATGAGCGGGATGACTACCCCCGGAAACCATCAGAAAGGAGAATGACGCCAGGCATGTCCGCGCGCTGCACCTGTCATCAACCGCAACCCTCGGTCCACCCATGGGTGCACATTGTCTAGCAGACCCCCTGCGTGAGCGTATGTCAAAGCCGAATGCCGACCCTTCGAGTCGGGGAGACCTTTGGCCATGGCGTTTCGCACACTGCCAGCAACCTTGACGCTCTTTGCCAAACAGGTCTGCCAGGGTAGTGCTGGTTCTTTCCATACCGGTTGCAAACCGGCACTGCCAGCGTTGGATCCGTTCCTGCTGCAGGACAGCTCGTCCGGCCGCTGCGGCAACACCGGCCGTGCAGCAGCATCTTCTGGGTGGATACATTTGGAGCGCTGGGAATCAACGAACGCACGGACGAAGAAGAACCGATAAGCATCGTATGCATCGTTCTAAGCAGTCAGGAAAGAACAGGAGGTGCCTTATCCATGAAAGGCAGGCGGTGGAAAACCGCATGGTGGATTATCATTTTGGCGCTAGCGTTGGGCGCTCTGCTGCTATGGAGCGGCTGCAACGGCCCCAAACCGCAAGCCACGTATTCGCTGACAGTCCAGCAGGACGGACTGGGGACGGTAAACCCTGCTGTCGGCACGCACAGCTATACGAGGGACACGGTCGTTACGCTGGAAGCATCGGAAACAGAAGCTGGATGGACGTTTCAAGCCTGGGAGGGTGTGGACAGCGTCCTCACTGACCCCAAACAGGCGCAGGTTGTCATGGATCGAAATCGAACGGTGAAAGCTGTCTTCTCCGATGGTACAACGGTAGACCCGACTCCTGGAAATCAGCCGGGGGACTCGGTTTCCCACACGGCCCAGGGCGTCAGTTTCAACATGCACTATGCTCCCGCGGCCCGGTACCAAGGGGGACTAGACGACACTGAGCCGGTAATCGTTGAAAACCCATTCTGGATGGGTGAGACCGCAGTTGACTACGAACTTTGGTACGCCGTGCGGGTGTGGGCCGGACACAATGGCTACCTTTTCTCCGGACCAGGCCAGGCAGGCAGTGACGGAGTTTTGGGAGCAGTGCCCGCAGCCCTGACCAAAGACCAACCGGCTACGAACGTCACTTGGCGCGATGCCATTGTCTGGTGCAATGCATTGTCGACCATATTGGGATTAGAGCCCGTCTATGAACGTCACGCCGTAGAAATCAAGGATCATCTGGCTGCCGACTGGCCTGAAATCAACACCAGTAGCAACGGGTTCCGTTTACCGACCACACGGGAATGGGAACTGGCCGCGAGATACATTGGGCCAAGCGTTCCAGACCCGGGCTGTGAAGCCGCCTACATGTACCACGATCTGTACTGGACACCAGGGTACTATCTCAGCGGCGCGCACAACACTTGGTCGACTTCGGAACAAAGGCGTGTGGCAACCTATGGCGTGACCAAGACCGATAGCGTAATGGCAAGGGCCGCGAATGTGCTCGGACTGCGCGGTATGAGCGGTAATGTCTGGGAATGGACACTGACCACGGGCACAGAGTCATGGCAGCGATTCGTAAGGGGAGGCGCATTCAACAGTACGTGGCTCTGGAATGACCCCGCCTTGCGGATTGGTCACCCCGGCGAATCGCGACACCGGGCGGTTGGATTCACAGATACCGGATTCCGTCTAGCCAGGAATGCCGATTAATCCGCGGTCTTCTGCTCCGCACTACCGCACCACGTTACCGTTAACAAAGTGATCTTCAAGGATCCGTCGCAGCCACAGTCAGGAGATAAGCAGTCCCGACGCCCTGCGTTTGGCCGGGAGTAAGAAGCCCGATTGCTTCAGAGTTATAGGGGAAGGCTGAATGCAGAAGCATTTGTCCTTCCCCTATGGCGATCACCGCGGTGGATCCTACGTGCTCAATGCCCTGGGGATGCATCTCCATCAAAAGCCCCGGGGCCATAGCTATACTGTGTCCAGGGGGGGTTACCATTCGGGAAGACCGCCGGCCTAATCCCCCCGTTCCACTGGATCCCTGCCTCGATAGAGCCAGCAGGCAGCCACGTGGCCTTGGGCAATCGTGAACTCTGGGGGTATTTCCTGGTCACACAATCCGTCCATCCGATGCCGGCAGCGAGGGTGGAACCGGCAACCGTCGGGAGGATTAAGGAGGCTGGGTGGTTCGCCGGGAGGAATTTCCCGGTATTCCTCGGCATTGGACGCATCGGGATCAGATATGGCGGCCAGCAGTGCCTGGGTATACGGATGACTGCCGTTGTGAAGCAGCTGATTGACCTGCGCCTTTTCCACAATCTTTCCGGCATACATCACAAAAATCCGTTCGGCAAAGTAGCGGACGGTGGATAGATCATGGGTAATGTAGAGCACGGCCAAGTTGTGGGACAGCTGTAGGGTCCGCAGAAGCTGCAGGATCTCCACCCGCACCGATGCATCCAGCATCGATACCGGCTCATCAGCTACAATCAGGCGCGGCTCGAGGATTTTGGCCCGGGCAATGACCACCCGCTGCTGCTGTCCCCCGCTGAGCATGTGCGGATATTTATTGAGATAATCGTCCACGGGGGTCATTTTCAACTCGGTCAGCGATTCTGTGATCCGCCTCTCGATCTCTCCCCTATCTCGGATGCCGTGGATGAGCATCGGCTCCTCTAAGACCCGCTTGACGGTTAAAAAGGGCGGCATCGCACCGTAGGGATCCTGCTGCACAAATCCCATGCCCGCCCGGTACGCCTTCATCGGCTTATATCCCCCCACCGCTTCCATACCGTCGAAGTGAATCCTGCCCTCGGTGATGGGGTTCAAACCGAGAATGGTGCGGGCCAGGGTACTCTTGCCGCATCCGCTTTCACCAACCACAGCCAAGGCCTCGCCCGCTTCAAGGTCGAAGCTGACACCATCCACGGCCTTAACATGGCCGACCCGTATAAACCCTAGCCGGCGGAGCTCAAACCAGGTGCGCAGATTCTTCACCGACAACAGCACATCACGCTGGTGCCGTTCCATGATATCAACTGCGGGCTGTGACATAGTGTTTCACCTCATCTGCGTAGAGCCAGCACTTCACATGCCGGCCATCGTTCTGCGGTACAAAGGGCGGCTCCTGTGCACATCGCCCATGGGCCTCGGGACAACGATCGGCGAAACGGCATCCCCTAGGCGGATTGTACAGACTCGGGGGCTGCCCGGGGATGAACGAGAGCTCCTTATCTTCCCGCAGCGTGGGCACACTGGCCATGAGTTTGCGGGAATAGGGGTGCAGCGGCTCTCGGTAGAAACGATCTGCATCCGACAATTCCACGATCTGGCCGGCATACATCACAGCCACATCATCGGCCAGTTCACTGGATATGGCGATATCATGGGTAATCCAGATAAACGTCATTCCCAGTTCCCGCTTAATGCGCTTCAGTACATTCATGACACTGGCTTGGGTGAGTACGTCCAACGCCGATGTGGGTTCATCCAGGACCACTAAGGCCGGATTGGTCACCAGCGCTGTGGCAATGGCCGCCCGCTGCCGCATGCCGCCGCTTAGTTCAAAGGGATAGCGGTGGAGAAAGTCCACCGGCACGCCCACGAGGCCAAAGGCTTCCCGGGCTTTATCCGCCGCTTGCCTGCGATCCTGGACCACATCGTGCACCAGCAGGGGTTCGGCCACTTGATCTTCGACGCGAACCACCGGGTTCATGGAATTCATGGCACCCTGCGGTACAAACGCAATCTGCAGCCAGCGGACTTGTCGGCGGAAGCGTTCATCACTGTACTCCATGAGATTAGCTCCCTGTAAGATCACTTCCCCCGAATAGGTGTGGACATTGCGGGGCAGAAGGCGCAGAATGGCCCGCATCAGCGAAGTTTTCCCGCACCCAGATTCACCCACAACGACCATTGTTCTTCCCTGGACGAGACCAAAGCTGACATCGTCCACTGCCTGCACCCGGCCCCGCATCGACCGAAACCAAAGCTTCAAGTGTCTGACGTCCAATAGTGTAGTTATTTCCATGGGATCTATATCCCCCTTAACCTAGGATTGAAGATACGGTCAAGGGCAAATCCGACCATCGAAAAACCCAAACCGGTCAGCATGAGAAGAAAGGCCGGAAGCAGCACCCAGTAGTAATGGCCGTTGTGGAGGGCGCCGTTGGCGTTGGCATCATTGAGCACCTTGCCCCAGGTGGGCAAAATGGGATCGCCGAGTCCCAAAAGGGCCAATGTTGCTTCCAAAAAAACAAAGGACGGAATGAGAACCACGAATCCCGGAATCAAAACCGGTATGATCTTCGGCACCATATAGCGGACCACGATGCGGACATTACTGGCACCATAAGCCCGGGCCGCTTCGATATAAGGAGCCTCTTTGACCTGCAGAAACATGGCGCGGTAGGTCTTAATGCCGGCACTGAAGATGCTGAGGGCAATGACAGCACCCAGAATATACCAGATGCTGCGGGAATACATCGTGCCGATCATGATCAAAATCGGCAGCACCGGCAGAATCATATTGGTCTCGGTGATGCGCTGGATAAGGCCGTCTAACCACCGGCCGTACCAGACCCCGAAGGCAGCAATGAACATCGTAGTAATCGATGAACCCATGGCCGCTAGAAACCCAAAGGCAAGGGCCAAAGGCGTTCCCCACATCAATGCGACCACCAGGTCCCGGCGGCGGTGATCTGTCCCCGCCAAACCGTGCGCCTGCCCATAGACCACCAGGCGGGCAGAGAAACTAGAGCCTTCCTCAAAAGTAAGCCCTTCAACCAAGAGTTCGTACGTACCCTGGGCAGGCACTGCATGCTCTGCGCCAGGGTCCCCGAACAGGCCGCGCTCCACGTTCCGCGTCCGCAGCTGGCGCAGCAGACGCGCATCCTGCGATACCCGATAGGTTTCCGTGTGCCCGGGAATGACCGTGCTCAGGCGTATACTGCGGCCGTCCGGGGTGTGCCAGGACAAATCCAAGTTCGGCCGCTGCCGCTGGAAATCAGCAGTGAGAAACACGGTCACTTCTTTGGGAAAACCATCATAGGGAAATTCGAAAGGAAGAGACACCTGCACATCCTGTACGCCGCCGCCCAACTCCTCCCCCCTTACGGCTTCAGGGTGATCCCGGCTGTCCACCACCGTCGTTACCGGAACATTGACACGGGGAAAGAGGTTATACCAAGCTGGCACCGCGTTTCTGGGATTTTCCAGCCAGACGTTGTCCGCACCCCGCCACAGGCGCACAGCTTCGCTGTAGGGCAGGGAAATCAAAGTGTAGACGGCCAGAGCAACCAAAAGCAGAATAATGACCAAGCCAGCCACGGCAGACGGATACTGGATCAAATTCAGGAATGCCCGTTTCAATCCCGTCATGAGCGACTCCCTCCCCCCACCTTGACCCGCGGATCCACCACGGCGTACATAATGTCCAGAACAAACACACTGGCCGCCAACAAATAGGCATAGATGACCACAGAGCCCACCACCACTGGGGTGTCAGGCATGGTCGCAGCGGCGTAGATCAAACTGCCCAAGCCGGGCCAGTTGAAGATGGTTTCGGTGACAACGCCTCCCATCCACATCGTGATCAGGCCCAGGGTAAAGCTGGTCAAAATGGTTGGGAGTGTAGGACGAAGGATATAACGCCTTTCAATGGCCGAGGAGGAGAGCCCTTTGGCTTTGGCCATTTCGACGTAGTCTTCGCTGGAGTAGATCAAGAAAAAAGTCCGCCAGGAATAGATTTGCAAAAACAAGGCTGCCAGCGTCAGCGCCATCACCGGCAGAATCAGGTGCCGCAGAACGCTGAGACTGTAGGCCCAGGTGGTAGGCGGCGGCGGTGCCCCCACCATGCCGCCGAAGGGCAGGACACCCCAGATGCCGGCGAACAGCAAAATAAGGAAAATGCCATAAAACCAAGAAGGCGCAGCAGACGTGGGTGCCAGTGCCACCACGATTTTGTCCAACGTGCTGCCATAGCGGCGGGAAAGAAACAGCGCTGCAAACAGCGTAATAAAAAACAACAGCAGATTGGAAGTGGCAAACAGCAGCAGCGTTGGAGGCAGGCGCTCGAGAATGATCAGTTTTACCTGCCTTGAACCGGCATCACTGGTCAGGTACTCCGCCCGCCCAAGATCCAGCAGCAGTGCATTGGATAGATAACGGACACTGCGCAGTGGAAACGGTTGATCCAGACCTAGGCGGGCGATTTCTATCCGGATCGCATCTTGAATCATCACATTGCGTTCACCCGAGGAAAGCTGGCGCATTTCCGGATCCATGGACATGGCCATGGAAATATTTTCTCGAATCATGGAGGTGCGGATATCATCCATGGCGCCTCCCATGTTGGCAATCAGTATCGTGAGGTAAATGGCCACCACGACGGTGAAGAACAGGGCTGTCAGCCGGGTGAGCGTGTAAAGCCCGACGCGGGCCCAGGTGCTGTCGGACCAGCGCTTTTTGGTCTTTGCTTGCATCATTTCGGTTCCGTTCATTTCCATGGAACGCATTGTATCACTCCCCTGCGGAAAGGTGGGGGAAAGAAGTGGGGAACATAATTCCCCACTTCTTAGCCGCTTCTTACTCAACGGTCACAAAGGTAACCGTGGCAAAGCTTGGAATGCTGACAACGATCGGTGCCGCGATGACCTCAATGCGGTTGGCGCCGACACCGAGAGTTCCCGTGAGTTCGTCCGGCAGCACAATCTGCCACAGACCATCTTCCACCGGCTCCGCCGTACCCACATGCACGATTTCGGCCGCAGAATCGAACAATAGATACTTAATCTCGTCCATATGCTCCAAGGCATAGGGTTCGTCGTCAAAGCTGACGTGGACGTCAAAGACCGCTTCCGTCCCGATAGTAACACGGCCCGGTCCATAGGCATCGAGTTCCGCGACCATGGGTTCATCGAAGATAGCCCACTTATCCGCGGGATCAGGAAAGTCGGGATTTCGCTTCAGGTGGACGATTCCTTCCACGGGATAGCCCCGCTCCAAGTAAAACGGGCCTGTACCAACCCAGAGGTGGCCCTTGTCTTCATACCAGCTTCGGAGATTTTCAAAGCGCTCCTCCACTTCCCCCTCAGCCATATACTGGCTCAAAACGTCTTCATAGGGGATATAGCTGCCGTCAAGGTATTGCGCCAAGATATCCAGTGTCGGGCCGGCCACGTAACTTATCCATTCCACTTCCAGCTGGCCCGCCTTACTGCTGCTGAAGGCAGCCTCTTCATTGGCTTCTGCACCCAGACCCAGGGCGAGGGTGTGCCAAGCACCGGGCCCGTAGGCGTAGGAAGGGAAGAACGTAGCAATATACTGCTCGGCGTCGAGACCATAGAGTTCACTATAGAACTCAATGATCACCGGATCGGTGGATACAATCCGGATCCCCCGCATGCTGTTGAGATAGGAGCGGAGCGACGACACCACTGCTTCATCGAAATAAGCACTTTCCGGCTGGCCGCGGTCAAAGCCCAAGATGATGCCCATGACGATATCGGCCATGGACAACGGACTGCCGTCGTGCCACTTCACCACGTCAAACAAGTCTTCCGGGTAATAGACAACCGACTTGCGGTTCGCCGTGAGCGTGGGTCCGTCTTCATCGCGGCCGAAGTTCCACTCTTTCGTCAGCGCTTCATCCAAGAAGGAAACGGTATCCTGTTCTAGCTTTTCTTCTATGGTGATGAAGGTCTGCTCTGCCGCATCCCAATCGATCCAGGCGTCCCGCGGTACCAGGATTTCCTCTGCAAACTCCAGGTCCACCCAATCAAGGGTGACGTCTACGGGCAGGCCTTCTTTCACGGTCAATTCGCCGCGCTCAGCCCGCTGCGCGTGGTAGAGGCCGGTAAAGGGGTCGGGCACGGCACCCACGTCTCTGGTGGCCCGAATCGGCATCTGGTCAAAACTCCAATTGGAGCCTCCAAGAGGATTCCACGGGTCGACCAACACGTTCATCAGACCAATGTTGACGCTGCCTCCGATTTCTTCATTGCGGCGCAGGGTAAGCGCCCACAGCCAAGCTCCCGTGGTTCCCGCCGCCAAGTCTGCTGCCACACTGATATCCGCGGCACGGGGAAAGGCAGAAACTTGATCCACCAACCACACCCGCTGCGAATCTTCCATGGCCAGCTCCAGTGCCTGGGCCATCATGTCCCGGCGCTCGTCCATGGTGGAAAATACATTGCGATCCAGCCGGTCAGCCAGATCATAGAACTCTTCGGTGGGATCATAGGCCTGCCACAGCGGTGTGGCCAGTCCCAGATCGGTGTAGAAGAATGCAAAGTTGCCGGCCTGGTCACGGCTGACCAGTGTGGTAATCCAGGCACCGGTATAGACATGGAACAGGCCTTCAGCGGGATCCGCCGACATCCAAATCGGAGAAGCTTCGGCGCCGGTTTTGTAGTCTGTTTCGATCTCGAACCCGATGCCCTGCAGGAGATCGCCGAGATAGTCAGCGATTTCGACCCGTTCATCTTCCACCCGGGCCAAAATCTTGATCACCACAGGTTCGTCGTTGTAGTGCCAGGTGCCGTCAATTTTCACCGCTCCCAGCGCTTCCATTTCAGCCTCAATGGCAGCCTCGGCCCGAACCGGGTCATGGGCGTATTCCAGTTCCAGTTTTCGAGCCACGTCGGCCAGCCGGGCGTAGTCCGGGAATGCACTGGTCAGGGGCATGTATTTCGGCACTGCCATGCCGCCGAATATTTCCTCCGCAATGTAGTCCCGGTCCAAGAGCCAATTGAGGGCCTGCCGAACAGCTTTGAGGGCAAAGGGATTCAGTTCGCCATTGTCCCACACAGGCCCCACAGGGTTGAAAGTCAATTCGTTGTAGAGGCCATAGGCCATGCTGTGGGTTAAGTCGGGACTTTCCAAAATTCGCTGGAAATCTTCCGGATTGGCTATGCCATCGGAATAAATATCCAATTCACCAACAAGCAGCCGAGAAATCGCGGTGGCTGTGGAAGGCTCCTTTACCATTGTCACTTCATCCACCCAAGCTCCCATCCGTTCTTCTGCCGCTAAGCCCAGCGGCAGGGATAAAAAAACAGCCAATGCCAGTGCAAAACCAAGGAAACAGCGCCTGTCAGCAAACATCATGGTCCCACCTTTCATTGTCATTGAAAGCGGCCAAACCCGGCTTCATCAACGCACTGCACAGCTAAAAGGGGCAGCCATCGTTCTTCATCCATGCTATCTGCTCCCACCCCCTTCCCCCCCACCGCCATATTTCGGCAGCCAACCCGTCTCCAACAGGCCCTTGCGGCCCGTACCGGCCGAGCATGGGCGTGACATCATCACCACAGCTGTTCAAAGCTCCCTAGAAAGCGACCCCTCACAGAACGATCTGTCCGGGTCCGAACCCAAGCTCCTTGTCTCATTTCTTGAACAGCACAATGCCGGCAATGCCACACAGCAGTCCGGCCAAGGAAAGGCCAAAACCAAAGAAGTTGAGAAAGAAGCTCGGCTGCACCACATCAATCGCCATAAAGAAAATGATAATCCATCCCAGTGCCAACAGCAGAAAGCCAGTCATCAGATACCGTACCAAGGGCTTGTTTTTCATCACCCGCCGTCGTGGGCACAGACAACCGTGCGCCCTGACCTCACACCCTCCTCTCTCTAGAACTAACTTCATCCATGGCAGCGCCTCTGTCTGCCTCAGATTAACTTCCGGGGCCTGAATCAGGAGCATCGCACGCCCTCCGGCATCCGGGATCCGCTGCGTACGGGCCGACTGCCCTGCCCGGAGAGACAGACCTCTTTCCATACAAATCTTCCAATGGTCTATCCGGTAACCATCTTCCCAGAGTCGACTGTGCTGCGGCGCAGTAACCGAGGCACATCGGAGACTGAAAGGAGAAACCGCCACATGGGCACACAAGGCTGTAGTTGTTTTCTGAAGTTAATTATATGCGCTTCATTTTTCATTTATATCGTTCTACTTTTCTGTTATTTCATTCCACAAGCACAGAGATCATGGTGTATTAGGCCTTTGCCGGCCTTTTAAATTCAAACGCCACAGCCCTTGGCCCAGCAGTGGTCAGCCCGGCACGCAACCGACATCGTCTCTATACCTCCCATTATATGATAAACTACGCATTCTTGCCAATACTCGTACGTTCTTTGCAAGGCAGTTGCCAGGCATTTTTTCCTTCAGCACCGCAGCACGCCGGTCTGATGTCCGCGGAAACTGCAACGGCATTGGGACAGAACTGTATGTTCCAGGCTGCCGCCTTGGAAGCAGACCACCACTTTGTCTAGGCTACAGCGGTGCAATCACCCGAGCGGCAGGCCAACAGAGAACATTCCCTGCACCATCATTGTATTTATGGAACAGGGAATGGTGGGTCCATTGGATACTTGACGACACATCTGAGACAAAAAACTGCTGGGGAAACAGGCCCGGCACGGAACACATGCGTTTAGGTCAGATCCACCGTCGTTTCACTGAAGTTCTGCTCCTTGTCAGTGTTCGGCAGAACGAACCAGCCGGATTGTGTTCTGTCCAGTCGAGTTGGTGCCTACCATTTGCTCACGGCCGATCTGCAGATACATGGAACTGCGGTCGACCCGTCCTCCGCGTACGATGATCCGAGATCCCTCAAAGCTGAAGGTCAATTCCGGTCCGTTGCCGCTCATGTCATACAGTCCCAATGGATTGGCCCGCAGGCCTGCCACCGGCTGCAGTGCATTGCCGCTGTTCTCGGGATACCAGGCCACGGCCGTTGTAGCGGCATC
>PUOC01000234.1 GCA_003551965.1 Clostridiales bacterium
AGAGTTGATCTAGCTACTACTGGGCTGATAACAGATGGTAGTCCAGACGGCGGAGTTACGACGCACGTTGAAGCCTCGCAGGAAATCAGTGCAGGGGATGAGGTGGACGCTTCTGATCTCGAGGGAGCACCATTAGTTGTTACCATGCAAGGTGAACAAGTCACTATCAATTTCCAAGAGGTAGATGATCTTGACGAAGATGGATTTGAGGTCGATTCTGATAGTGTAACAGCGAATTCTGTCACCGTGCTTGTCGAAGGAGACGGAAACAGTGGTGAAGATTTGGCTGCTGCCATTGTTGAAGCAGGTAATCTAGTGATTGGTGCAAACGACAAGCTGGACGGAAACTTTGAATTCTCCACGGATGATGAGGATATCACCATCGAAGCTGTGTCCAAAGATGATGGTGGAGAGTTCTATGGCAGTCTCGGCTATATTGCAGAAACTAGTGAGGTCAATGCGATTACGGGGGACGGTGACGCTTCTGTTGGTACTACGACGTATGAAGCCTCGGAATTCAACATCGACTTTGAGGATCACTTTAGTGCTGCGTCAGATGCTGATGAGGCAGTAGCGGATCTCGTAGGTACAGGTTTCACTGTGGATGGAATGCAGTTTGAGTTCTATAATTCAGAGGAAGGTGTTTATACGGGTCAAGCTAATGGTATTAGTTTGAGCGGCGTTGACAACGCTGAGGACGCTGCAAAAACGGTAGCGGCGCAGTTAAACACCTATCTCGCCGATAGCGAAAATGTTGCTAGGGTTGAGCAGGATGATGAAAACACTTCGCAAATGAACATCGTTGCCTCGGCTGACGGTGAAGACGGAGATTGTACGATTGCGGTCAGAGATGGGGGTGCTTCAGAGATTTTCGAGGCAAATCTTCAGATCGGTGCTAATAGTGGTCAAAGCATGACTATCGATATTTCCGATATGCGTGCCTATGCTCTAGGCATTAGCGGTACCGAAGCTGGTGGAAGTGCCCATTCGGAGCTGGAAGCTGTCTTTGTTGAAACGCTGAGCGTTAGTGACGGGACTGATAACACTGAAGTCGAGTATGCCTTGGATGTATCAAACCACGAAAACGCCACCGCGGCGGTTACGGTTATCAACGACGCAATCGAAACAGTGTCAGCGGAGCGGTCTAAAATGGGTTCATTCCAAAACCGTCTAGAACACACCATTGCTAACCTCGGTACATCTGCAGAAAACCTCCAGGCTGCTGAAAGCCGGATCCGTGATTTGGATATGGCTGATGAGATGATGGAGTTCACCAAGAACAACATTCTGGAACAAGCTTCCACGGCGATGCTCGCTCAAGCCAACATGGCACCGCAGGCCGTATTGCAGTTGCTTGGATAGTCCAATTTCGGTTTTCCTTAACAGAGCAGGCGATCCTGGGCTCTTTGCCTGGGATCGCTTGTTTTCATCGAAAACGATGTCGGTTTATCGGTGAATTTCAAGACTACGAACATCACTTTACCTGTGGTGTTACTCGCTGTTCGAGGTTTAGAAGTACATAAGTCAAACAAAATCAGATGCCTTCGCATCATAGCGATTGTGCAGTGTCAATAACACCGCATATCGGGATGGAGGATCGTAGAATGCTAATAGGCGTGTACACTGGAGAACAGCATATTGTGGAACGTGATCCTGAACGAGCAGGGGATTTGGCGGCGGCAGCATTTCTTCAAGGCCATCGCTTGGTGGTTTTTGATGACAACGGCGTAGATGTAGCTAACCGCTCTGTGGACGGTTTGATGTTGGTAGACGGGCAGTGGGAAAGGGTGTGTACAAGGCTTCCCGATTCCTTGATTAATCCCTACTACCCTGGAGCAGAATCCATGTCGCAGCGGGAGAAAGTGTTTCGCCACCATTTTCCGTATACGAAGAATCAGATCGGGGACAAGATTGATCAATATGAACGGCTACAGCGTTCCAATGAACTCAAGAAATGTGTTCTTCCGTTTCGATTTTGTAAGGACTTTTCGGGAGTGAACGCATTTCTTCTTGAACACTCGGATGTCGTGTTCAAGCCTAGAAGTAGCCGCAAAGGGCAGGGGATCTTCTTCGTGAGAAAGGAAAAGGGTCACTATGTGGTTCAGAGTAAGCAAGAGATTCGAAAGGTTGGAAAGAAGGAGTTAGAAGATCATCTTCGGCGCATGAAGGATAGGAAGTATATGGTACAGAAGTACAGCCGGTGCCATACGCTAGAAGGTCTTCCGTTCGATTTCCGCATATGCATGCAAAAAAATGGTAAAGGCCAATGGACGCCTGCCTTGCGGTTCGCTAGAGTTAGCCCGTCACGGAGTTACAAAGTAACCAATCGGTCCCAAGGAGGAAAGGTCAGTTACATGCCATTTGTCCTTTGGACTCAATTCGGCGATCGTGCAGAAGAAGCGGAAGAGAGGATCATGCAAGTGGCGTTTGATATTTGTAGGTTCATGGAGCGAACCTATAAAAGGGAATTGGACGAACTGGGCTTGGATTTAGCCATTGACGCAGACATGAACGTCTGG
>PUOC01000151.1 GCA_003551965.1 Clostridiales bacterium
GCCGCCAATTCCTGCCTGGCGGTTCGGTGCCGGCACCGCAGGGCAGCAGCGTTTTCCAACAGAAGGGCGAGGCAGGGAAGAACCATCCTCCGGCGGATTGAAGCGCGAAGGATGGTTCATGCACGACTTCTTCCCATTCGAAATCTTTTACAACCAGCCACCGTTGAGCCATGGCCATTGTATATGGCGGCACAAACACGGTTCGAAACAACACTTAGACGGCGCCGACGCTGGCTCTGCCCCTTTGCCCCTATTTCCGGCTGCAAACCCTTAATTCTCCAGGTGCTCCAACAGCGAATCCATATGCTGGGGCGGTGGTGCATCGGACCGGTATTCCACCAAACCTACCGTTATATAGGACCCTGCCAGCGACATGGGTCTCGGTATTTCCGGGGCAACCACATGGATAGGCAGGGCCAGCTGCGGATCCACAGTCACTTCCAAGATGCCGAATTCCACGTCGTTGTCGTGAAAGCGCACATCCATGCGGTAGCCGCTGCGGCCAGCCTGTTCCATCTGCCCGATGATTTCCGCCGTAAAGCCGGCATGCGCATCGTGCAGCGGGGGCATGGTTTCGTCTGGGACGATGCCGTTCAGGGAAGTGTCAAACCAGGGCACCCACAGCATGGTGGCAAAGGCAGAAGCCAGATCCTGCGGTGCCGCCTGCGAAACGGAGGCGTGGAGTTCGTCGGTCATGTGCGGCAGGTTTCCTCCCTCCAGGAGGGCCCAGCCTTCATACCGCTGATCCTCAGCCTCCAGCTGCACCCAAACCAACCGTTCCCCGGGGCTCACATCCCAGGCACCGATGACGAACGTACCGGTTTCCACCATCCCTTCCGGAGATTCGAGGCGAAAGGCATAGACATACCACTCCTGGTCTTGAAAGGCCATGGGCCACCAGCCGGCATCGGCTGCTGCCGTATCCAATGGGTCGCCGTCTCCGGGTTCAGGGCCCGCCTCGTATGAGGTCAGCCGCACCGTAAGCTGTGAATCGTGCAGCACCAAGTGATCGACGAAATGGGTGACGGATATGGAGAGCGGCAGGCCCAACTGGGGGTCTATTACCATATCGAAGTGCTCTAGGTCGACACCTTGGCTGCTGAACATCAGATCCAGGCGCAGGCCGCTGCGCCCCGCCACTTCAGACCGTCCCGCTACTTCCAGGGCCAACTCCAGTTCCTCATCCCTAAATAGCGGCATGTCCTCGTGCAGAGGCACACTGTCCAAAGGTGTGGAAAACCAGGCTTCGCCCAGGGTCAGCATGAATGGCAGTGCCAACTCCCGGGGCACGGCGCTGCGGATCTGGGAAAACAGATCGGCAAAAAGGGCCTCAGCTTCGGTCTCGTAGTGGAGGGCAGACACTTCGTAGGAATGACCGGCGGCCAAAAGTTCCACCGACACCAGTAGTTCATTTCGGCCCATACCCTGCGCAGTGATGAGAAAATCCCCTGTGTCTGCCGATCCATCGGGATGTTCCCAGATAAACTCGTAGGCGTAGCGCTCACCATCGTAAAACCGGAAGGGCTGCCATACAGAAGCTCCAGCCTGGGCGGACACCAACCAAAAGAGCAGCATCACAATAACCATCAGCCAACGGGTCTTCAGCGCCATCGGTCATTCGCTCCCTTCGCAAGAGGAAATAGGGACGGGGTCAGTACTTCACTTGGTGTTGTGAAAATTCAACATTCACTGTCATTTTCCTGCCTGGATCCATGCCAGTGGACGGTGGGCGGGAGAATAAAAGGCGCGCCTCTTTGCGAACGTGTCAGACGTGGAATGGGGCAGCGAGGGCCATGGATTCGGAAAGTCTCGCTATGGTGCGCGGACGCTGGAAGGGAAGGACTGGAGCCGTTACGTCCCCAACCGCCATGGGGAAAAAGCAAGTGCCGAGGACCGTCTTGGCTGCACTGGCTGCCCGAAAAGAGGGCACGGAGCAGCCCGAGATGGTGAGCGCCTCCGGCAGTCTGTGGCTTCCCTGGTGCCCAAGACAATGAACTAACGGAGCTGACATTGCCCAGTAACGTGTCCGAGCTGGGTACCAACGCTTTTTCCGGCAACCAACTGACGGAGCTGGTACTGCCCAGCGCCATGGCCGAGGTGGGCACGCGTGCCTTCTCCGATAATCCACTGCAGTCCATCAGCATACCGGATGATGTCATCTTTAACTGGGCCGCTTTGCAGGGCATCGAACTGACGGAGATCGAAATCGGAGAAAATGTTGCGATAGGAGAGAGATTGCTGGCTGGAACTTCTGACGACCCTAACACCCTCTTCCGGCAGGCCTATGAACAGCATGGTGCCGGTATCTACCAGGGAACCCAGACCGGCTGGTGGTCATACCAGGATTGAACCCATCGTAGGCCAGGTGCCGGGTGAGCATGGCTGTAGAGGAAAGTGTTTCACACCCTGTTCTGGATTCGGCTTTGGCCCATTTCCCTCAAGGAAGCGTCCCCGGCAGCCGTTCGGCTGCTGGGGACGCTTCCTTGTTTGTCCGTGCCGAC
>PUOC01000247.1 GCA_003551965.1 Clostridiales bacterium
GGACTCGGCTCTGCCAGCCTTGGCTGCCAATCCGAATATACCGCTGTATGTGTTCATGCACAACATGACGACGGGGCCCCGGCACTTGACCGAAGTGCTCGGCGAAGAACGGGTCCTCATAGGGCATGCCAATGCCGGCGGTGAACGTAGCAATCATGTGGTGCTCTATATGGTGTCCCAGAAGCTTACCATCGGTGAGTTGAACGGCGAAATCAGCGATCGCCTGCGCGCGGTTACGCAGCTGTTTACTGCAGCCGGATTCGGTGTTGAGTGGTCGCGGAACATTGACTCCTGGAAGCGCTATCATGTGGCTCTCGCCACACCCTTGACCTATGCCATGTATAAGCACGGGGTGTGCAACTATCGTTTGGCCAAGAGCCGCCATTCCGTTACACTCTACGTCCAGGCCATGCGCGAATGCTTCCGGGCTCTGCAGACCCTTGGCTATCCTGTGGAACCGCCGAAGCTGCGGTTCCTGATGTGGATGCCTGATCTACTGCTGGTGCCGCTATTCCAGAAGATATTGGGCAGCAAGCTTATGGACATTGGAGGCGCCCGGCATCTGCGCAACGCCCTCGACGAAATGGAAGCGTTAGCCCAAGAGCTCCAAGAGCTCATTGATGAATCGGGTGTGAGAACACCGGCCCTGGACCAGTTAAAACGGGAGGCGGGTCAGTGTCCATCGACAGTACTGAACTCGGCCTAGCCCATGTTGACAGCAGGATCCTCTGCCAGTGGCCCGGGAGTTCCGTCGGCGGATTTTTGCAGCTGCGAGGGCGCCATACCGCCTCAGATATCAAGAGACGCAACGCCTGTTTCGGCGCCAAAGGAGCGATCAATGTGTACGACTACAGCAGGGAATTGGATGGTTCGCAGCAGCACGCATTTGCAGTCACAGTTACAGCCGATTCGCAGCTAGACGAGTGGATCGGAGACTATGTGGATGGGCTTCAGCTGCACCGAAGCGCCGATTGTACGGTGCTTGCGGGAGAATTGGCCGATCTGGCTGCCGTCTATGGTTTGATGGTCACGCTGCGGGATGCCGGGGTTGGACTGCTTTCGCTGCACGTGAGGCGAAAAACGAAAGGATATGCACAATCGTGAGTATATCGTATGTACAAAGGGCCGGACGGCCCGGCCGCAGCATGCCTGGGCTTTTGGCCGAAATAGGAGCCTATGTGGGGGCCGTGGTGTACCGCAATAGCCGTCTATTACAGCCATGCCTATCGCATTCTGCAGTCCATGACCTAAACAGAGAACTCCTGGCCTTGCGGCGGGGGTTCTTTCCCTTTAGAGACCTATAGGGCGATTGCGGGCGCGGAACTCCGAGGGTGTAATACCCACATGCCGCCGGAACAGGGCACAGAAATGGCTTAGACTGGCAATGCCTACGGCTGTGCCCACGTCCTCCACGGACAATGGCGGTTGCTCTATAAGAAGCTCCTTGGCCTTGGCCATGCGCAGAGCCGTCAGGTAGTTCCAAGGCGTCATGCCGAACACGGATCGGAACAAGCGGCATAGGTGCTGCGGTGTAATGTCCATGGAGCCTGCTAGGTCGGCCAAGGACAGCGGTGTCTGGTAGTGGTGCTCCAAAAGCTGCAGGGCCGGGGCTAGCCGGCGGCGCCGGCGCAGGGGTTCCTGCTCCCGGGACGTCTGCCGGCTTAGTTCGATTAAAAATGCGTACAGCGACTGCGAAAGTTCAGCGCTTGTAAACTCCGACATGCGGCCTGCTTGGCTCAGCATGTCGGTGATCTGGGATGCCAGTTTCTGAGGGTGGATCAGATCGAGAAAACGCGGCGAAAGCCCCCAAGATTGCAGAAAATCCTGGATTTTGGGGCCGTTGAATGTCAGCCACATGACTTCCCATGTATCCTGCGGCCAATAGTGGCAGGGAGTGCCGGGGGACATGAGAAACCCCTGCCCTGGCAGAAGCTGCCGCGATGTGCCGTGAATCTCTACGATACCCGCCCCGGATATCGTATGCAGCCAGTGGAAATCCGGGCAGCCGCGGCGCCGGTGGACGCTTCCCTGCAGCACGTGGCCCACAGTGACCAGGTAAATGGGCAGTGTCCGATCCCTGGCCGTGACCGTTAGATGGAAGTGTTTCATTGATCCGCTCCACCCCATGTTCAGATTTGAAAACTTGGTTCAAAAGCCGTCGTTGAACCCCATCATATTGGGTAGTATACTACAAGCAGAGGATGTTATCAATTTGATAAACAGGTGTTTTTCATTTCCAGAAGGGAGTGGTCGGGTGTGATCCGGATTTCTGTGTGTGTCGAGACCGTATTCAAAGAATTGCCCATCGCGGAGCGAATTGCCAAGGTCAAGGCTTTGGGTGCCGACGCCTTTGAGTTCTGGGTTTGGAACAACAAGGATCTGGAGGAGCTGGAAAGGACCCAAGAAGAACTGCGCTTTCCGTTGGCGGCCATGGTCGGAGCCAAGACGCCGTTGACCGATCCCGCGGCACACGGGCAGGTTTTGGAGGACATCGAACGATCGCTAGAAGTGGCTAAGAAGCTGAAAAGCCGCAGCTTGATTGTCACGTCGGGAGCTGAGCAGCCGGATGCCAGCCGCCAGGATCAGCATGACAGTATCGTGCAAGTGCTGAAGAAGGCGGCCCCGCTGATGGAAAGGGCAGGCGTTACATTGGTTTTGGAACCGCTGAACGTAGCGGTGAACCACAAGGGAACGTACCTCTATTCTTCCCATGAAGGCTTTGATATCCTGCGCTCGGTGAACAGCCCCCGGGTCAAGATGCTCTATGACATCTATCACCAGCAGATCACGGAAGGCAACATCATTGCCACCATACGGGACAACATCGATTGGATCGGCCATTTTCACCTGGCCGATGTGCCGGGCCGGCACGAACCGGGTACGGGTGAACTGAACTATCAGAACATATTCACCGCCATAGGCCAGACAAGATATCAGGAATATGTGGGCTGCGAATTTATTCCCCAGGGTGATCCCGAACAAGCCCTCGGCAACGTAGTGGAGATGGCAAAAAACGCCTAGCACGGCTTTTGCGAAAAAGCAGCGGTGGTGTACGCCGGAGGCCGAAGCACCATGGCAGCCGCGTTCATCCGGCTCGGCGGATCAGTTCTAATCGTTGGGACAAGTCGATGCAGCGGGTCTGCGATAACAACCTGTATCAAGATTTTGAGAGGAGAGGTTAATTTTGGCAAAGACAATCTATCGGGCAGCGGTCATCGGTGTGGGCAATATCGGCCGGCAGGCGCATCTTCCCGGGTACAGTTCATGTGCAGGCGTGGAGCTGGCAGCGATCTGTGATACGAATCCTGAGCGGCTGGCGCGGGTGGCAGAACAGTACGGTGTGGATAAGGAACACACCTATACGGACTACCGCCAGATGTATGAGAAGGAACATTTGGACGTGGTTAGTGTCTGTACACCGACATGGGCCCATTATGATCAGACTGTGGACGCTCTTAAACAAGGCATTCACGTCATGTGCGAAAAGCCGACGGCCATGAACACAGAGGAGACGGTGAAGATGGTCAAAGCGGCCGATGCCGCCGGCAAAACCTTGGCTGTGGGCTGGAACAACCGCTTTCGCCTGGATGCCACCACACTGCGCAAGTATTATGACGCCGGGCTTTTCGGACCTATCTACTACGCAAAATCCGGTTGGCTGCGCCGGCGGGGGAATCCCCACGGGTGGTTTACCAAGAAAGAGCTTTCCGGCGGCGGCCCGCTCATCGACTGCGGTGTCCATGCCCTGGATCTTACCCATTGGCTGATGGGCCAGCCGCAGCCTATATCCGTCACCGCCTCCACATACTGCAAATTCGGCAACTATGATGTGGACGGCATTGGCCAATATTGGGCCGAAAGCGGCAATGAGGAGGGCGTTTTCGACACCGAAGACCTGGCTTCAGCATTCATCAAGTTTGCCAATGGAGCTACGATGATGTACGATGTAAGCTGGGCCTACAACGGGCGCAATACGGGGATCTATACCCAATTGCACGGGGAAAAGGCCGGTGCGGATCTGGATCCGCTGAAAATATACGGTGAAGTGGAAAGGAATATAGTCGATTTTGAACCGCACCTCAATCTCCAAGTAAACGCACAGGAGAAAAAGGTTCACAACTTCATCGCCTCGCTGCGGGGCGAAGAAACGCTCCTCTGTCCTGGCTATGAGAGCATTGTTATTGCCCAAATCGTTGATGCCATCTATGAGTCAGCGCAGACCGGCGAGACGGTGAAGATTGAGCCCGTGTCGTAAAAGTTCGGCTGCCTAGGTGTATTGCAGTGCATCAAAGGGATCTGCGGGTTAGCGGATCTGGCCGGCGTTGTGAAATCCGGAACAGGCAACGGGGATCCCGTGGTAGACCGCTGTAGGGCTGAACAGGCCGTACAGCGGTTTTCTGCCTTGCCCGGGTTGTTGCGGGCATTGTGCTAACCCGATTGGCGATCGCTTGGCCCAGTGTACAGAGCCGCAGCCCGTCTAAGGAGAGCGGAGTTTTCCAGGAAGTCCACTGTTTGGGTCCATTGGTTGACGGAGCCAATGGGGGGCAGCCGGCCAATGGCCGGATCCGTTATGGCATCCCGCAGGGCTGCGGCGAAGCTCTCACCGTCGATGACCATGAAGGGACGGTCGTGAAAGGTTCGGACGTGGGTTGCAAGCGGCTCTGTGAGGCCTAAGGCGTTGTGTTTTTCCGCTAAAATTTTCCATGCCGCCGCCAGTCCTGCGGCGCGTTCCTGCCAAGCGGTGGCCTGGACAGCCATGGTTAACCCAGGCTGCAGTGATTCGGCTCCGTCAAGCCCATTAAAGGCGGTCCCGAACCACTTGCTGTATGGGGCATAGCGGCGCTCCATCAAGAACAGCAAACGCATGGCCGACTGCACAAGGCGGGCGGTAATCAGGTGGCATCCGAGTTCGTCGCCGTTCATCCCGGTCCGTCCCAAAAACGGCTCCTCCTGCCCGATGGCCATCCACTGGGCAGCCATGAGGTAGATCCAAATATCCCGCGGATAATGCGCCGCCTGCCGTCTTGTGGCTTCTAAGCCGAGATCATCGCGGAAGATCGGGCCGCTGGCCATGGTGGCCAGCTTCTGCTCCGATACCGTCAGCCACTCCGCTGTGGTCCAAGTCCTGCAGGCCGGCCGATCGAGATAGGCCTCAAAGAACGATGGTATGCTGTAGATATCAACTCGGTGCAACAGCGGCTGTCCTTCTTGCCCAGGCGTGCAAAATCCTCCGGGAACCGAGGGATCATAATGTGTAGGATACCCTTTGAAAGAGGCCGGCAGTTCCCGGCTTAAGAGCTGGGTGATGCGATCCTTGGCAGCTAGATCCTCGGCCCGCACGAAAAGCTGCAGCCGCGGCCCCCAATCATGGTCGGTGGACATCGGCGTGTCAAATCCCAGCACCTCGGAGCCGTAATCCAGCAATCCTGCGCTGTAGGGCAGAGATGGAAATTCTTTGGTGAGGGCCGGTTTCACCGCCTCTTCATAGAAGCTGCGACAGAGCTGTCTTCCGGGAACAAAAGAGCTGCGGGCCATGGCATGCGTTCCTTTCTAGTGGACACACAGACGGCTGTCCATGAAGTGTTTTCCTTTATCTATTGCGCACGGTGGAAGAAAATCCTTCCTGCCGGGCATTCTTTGGAAAGGAGTGAGTGCGATAGTTGCTGGTAATCGCGTCCGAGAGGCTGTCAGCGAACCGTCCGCGGAGTTTGGGCTGATGCCGTTTTGGTTCTGGAACGACCGCCTCGATGCGGAGGAACTGGTTCGGCAGATCGCTGATTTCCAAGACCATGGGGTCTGCGGTTTTGTGATCCATCCCCGCATCGGCCTGCCCAGTGAAGTGACGTGGATGGGCGATGCATATCTCTATTTCTGCCGAGTGGCCATTGAAGAAGCGGCGAAACGCAATATGAAGGTTATGCTGTACGATGAAGGCATGTACCCTTCGGGCTCATCGGCGGGACAGGTGGCTGCCGCCGATCCTTCCTATCAGGCCCGCTGTTTGGACTGCCGCCCGCTGGGGCGAAACGAAACAATGGAACTGGGCGAGGACGAAAATCTGTGGGCATTGGCGACGCGGCCCGACGGAACTCGCTATCTGATCTTCGATCGCAAGGCAGCCAGTTATATCCGGGGCCTGCATTACTTGGACCATGGGCGTGAAGAGGTCCATTTGGCAGCCGACTTGTTGAACCCTGCTGCGGTGGCGAAATACATTGAGTTGGTCTACCGCACCTATTGCCGGCATTTCGGAGCGTACTTCGGGAAGACAATCTTAGGCATCTTCACCGATGAACCCAGCCCCTTGGCCCGGTGCACAGAAGAGAATGTCTATCCGGGAAGCCGCAGCCTGCTGCCGCGGATTGGTGAAATTCTCGGCTATGACTTCCGCCCCCATTTGCTGTCGCTGTGGTTTGAAGATGACCCCGCGTTTGCACAGTATCGCCGGGATTACCGCTATGCGGTATCGGTATTGCTCAATGAAAGGTACTACCGTCCCCTCCGTGACTTTTGCGAAACCCACGGCACAGCCCTCACGGGTCATCCGGCCGAGCCGGATAACACCGGGGCACTGAAGTATTTCCATATACCCGGCCAGGACGCTGTCTGGCGTTGGATCCTGCCGGATGACCATTCTGCTTTGGAAGGGCCGCAGTCCACCCAGGCAAAATGCAGTGCATCGGTGATGGTTCACACACGTCGGCGCCGCAATCTCAATGAATTCTGCGGGGCCTACGGTTCCGAGATGACCTGGGAAGAAATGGACTGGCTGTCGAAATGGCTCTTGATCCGGGGAGTGAATCTGCTGGTGCCCCACGCCTTCTATTACTCGGTGCGGGGGCAGCGAGTCAACGAACGGCCGCCGCAGGTCGGGCCCCATGCCCCTTGGTGGGAGCATTACCGCTCCCATGCAAATTTCTGCCGCCGCGTGTGTTGGCTCAATACCGATTCCCGCCAGCTGGTAAATGTGGCTGTCCTCGGGCGCAGCGATGAACTGCCTTGGCAGGCGGCCCGCGTGCTCTACGAAAACCAGGTCGACTTCAATTATCTGGACGGGGAAACCTTAGAACAGGAAACCGCAGTGGATGGCAGCGGCATTGCCGCAGCAGGCCTGCAGTATACGGCGGCCATCGTCGATCAACAAGTGCCGATTCCGGAAAGTAGGGCACTGCAGGCCCTGGCGCAATACGGACGACTATTTTCGTACCGCGGCAGGGCAGATGACAGCCGTCTGGTGCAGTGGCTCGAAGGGTACGGCCGGCCATGGACTATCCTGGAGGGAGGATCGGCAGGCCTGCGGGTTCGCAGTGTGGAGAAACATGGACACACCTGGCACATGCTGTTCAATGAAGCCACTTCCGGGGGCACCGCAGAATTGAAACGCCCCATCTCCTCCCTGTCCGTCTATGATCCTGCGGCTGACTGCTGGTCTGCCCTGGAAAACCGCCGCCTGGATCTGCAGGGCCGTCAGTTTCTCATTCTTGTGCAAGAAAGCCCTGCTCGGGAAGGCTGATGGGGTGGCGGAAAACGGAGAATGGTTTCGCATCCCTTGGTGGGGTTCGGTGCGATTTGCCGGCGGTAACGGGTGCTGGGCCAGGCGCATCGGTTTTCTCACCCTGGCACGTACAGACAAGGATGCTGGGAAATGCGCTTTGCCGCAGACCCAGAAGCATGGAGTTACGGTGTTTTGCGCAGTGTGTTGTGCCGCCTGCAGCCCTGCCTTGCGGGATGGGCACTTTGACGAGACGGTGGGGAGGGCTCCGGAGATCGGGGCCATCAAGGGCTGCCTCTGATTCCCCGCAGCACAGCCCATGGAATCTGCGTCCCGATGGTCGCTGAATGAACCGCTGCACTGCGGGAAGAATCGCTAGGCAGGAATTACCATGCCGAGTATCGAAAATAAAGTAAAACAGTTATGTTGAGACGATCTGAGGAGGTCTGCTTTAATGATTTACAAGCCCTATGGGAACACCGGCAAACAGGTATCGGTCGTTGGATTTGGCGGCATGCGCTTTGATACCAGCCGGAGCAATGAAGAAAACGCTGAACTGCTCCACTATGCCTACAGCCAAGGCATCAACTACTTCGATACAGCGCCGGGATACTGCGATGACAAGAGCGAAGACATTTTCGGCATTGCCTTAAAAGACATGCCGGAGGACCGATATGTGTCGACCAAGGGTAATCCAGTGAACTTCGACACGGCGCAGAAGGCCCAGGATGCGGTCAAACGCTCACTAGAACGCCTCGGGCTTGAAAAGATTGACTTCTACCATGTATGGTGCCTGCGGGAAATGGCCAATTATCATTTGGCCATGAAACCTGGAGGCCAGTATGAAGGGCTGCTGCGGCTCAAAGAGGAAGGGCTCATTGACCATATTGTCTGTTCCTCGCACCAGCCCGGTTCTGAGATCAAACAGATATTGGACGAGGGATATTTCGAAGGGGTCCTTCTAGGTGTGAACATCCTCAACTTCCCCTATCGCTGGGATGGCATTGAGGCTGCCTATAACTCCGGATACGGCGTAGCGGCCATGAATCCCCTGGGCGGCGGCATGATTCCGACCCATGAGGAGCAGCTGCAGTTCTTGGCCAAGGAAGGCGAAACGCCTACCGAGGCAGCATTGCGTTTCATTATCTCCTGCCAGCAGATCAGCATCTGCCTCAATGGCTTTACGGAAAAGGAACACATCGACATGGCATGCCGGATTGCCGACAGGGCGGAAGCATTCAGCGACGCTGATCTCAAGGCCATTGAAGAGAGCCTGGGAGACAATATGAATGAGGCATGCACCGGCTGCGGGTACTGCTGGGACTGTCCGCAGGAGATTTCGGTGCCGGCATATATGCAGGTTTACAATGAGAAGAAGATCTTTGGCGCCAGTGATGAAGAGATGGTGAAGAAAGTGGACGGAAATCACCGCTTCGGCATGCTCGTGGGAACCAAAGCCTATGCCAAAGACTGCATTGAGTGCGGACGCTGCGAAGAAGCTTGCACACAGCATCTGCCGATCATAAAACGACTGCAGGAAATGGCCGTATGGGAAGATAAGATGGAAACCAAGGTAGGATAGGTGAGGCAAACACCGGGTTGTGCCGACTAGACAGACAAAAGCGTCACACCCGTAAAGGCAAATCCACAGAAGGGGCCGCAGCGCGGCCCCTTCTGCTGTCCTAGCGAAGCGTCGAAGGCAGAGGTGTTCTAGGGGCCGGGGCTGTGGTCTTCGTTTTGTGCAGCACGGTAGCGAATCCCTGCATCATCCTGCCAGGTAATGCACAATGGATGTTGGCCTTCCAGGCCATAGACCGCCTCCGCCTTATTATTGCCCGCTTCTACGTACACTCCCTTCAGCGCCTTCGTATCGGTGACCGATACCGTTTCCGTGAAACTGAATCCCCGCCGGGTTGTTTCATCGTACCACCCGGACCCTTTGGCCCGCTCGATGCGATGAAGTTCAAAGCGCAGGGGCATAAAGGGGGTGGACAACAGCCGAACCTGGGTCAAGTTCGTGGATGCAGAAACAATATGAACAAGGGTTTGAGCAGCACCAGCGGCAAAATCTTCAAATTGCACCCAACCCCGTTGACCGCTGCTGTCGAGTTCGTAGGTTATGGTATTGCGCTGCACATTGTACGTCATCAACCCCGTCTCTAGCAGCTTTCCCGACCGGTCGGACGCGGTCAATGTGTACTGAACGGCCCGTACATTGCCGGCTGCAATGGCCGAGGAGCAGAGGAGAATTGCGCTTATGAGCAGGGGGAGAATGATCTTCAGCATCACTGTGGTTCTGACCTCCCTTCTGCCATCGCCGGCCCTTTGGCCGGTGGGGAAAAGGTTGTATACTCGACTTTCGTTCCCGGCCCGCCCACGTTCTGGGCACCCAACAGCCCTTCTGGATCCGCTGGCTGCAGGTACATTTGGGTGGGTATGCTGTAGAGCACCCGGGCTGCTTCTGTTTCCATGGGCGAAGGGCCTACTACACCCGGTTGCATCGACCAGTACATGACATCGCTGGTCAATGGGCTGTGTCCGAGACGCAGGGCGTGCCCAAACTCGTGGAAGGCAATGGCCTGCAACAGTTCGCCTTCATATTGCACGTCAATGGCAATCTCGGCATAGGTGATTTCCCAATTCCCGTTCCAACTGTACATGCACATTCCCACAATGCCCGCTGCAGGGAAATCTTCCTCTGCCCACCATTCTACGACCACATCGGCGTTTTGTCGGGTGTCGGTGATGTGTACCGACAGCTGTTGGTTTCCGATGGCCTCGGCCCATTGCTGGATCGCGTGCCAAGTGGTGTCTTTGTGTCCAGCGGTGTACCCTGTCGGGGTGTTGTCTGC
This sequence comes from Clostridiales bacterium, assembly GCA_003551965.1. Lineage (GTDB taxonomy): Bacteria > Bacillota > Limnochordia > Darwinibacteriales > B1SED10-159 > B1SED10-159. The sequence goes on from PUOC01000247.1 coordinate 10,345, forward strand.
ATCCAGATAGACCGCAATGTCTGTGCCCAAGGGCCATCGTCTGGTTCCGTCAGGGAAGCCGTCGATCTGCTGTACCAGGTGGTCGAAGTATTCGAAGCTTATCTGGTCGAAGGGCACATGGATATCCTTCTCGGTAAGATTGCCTTCGGAGGTGGAGACCGTTACGGCGGCATCATTGTACAGAGCTGCAGCGGTGATCGAGCGTTCGCCGGCGGGGAGCTGGTTGAAACTGTAGAAGCCGTCTTCGCCGGTTGTCACGGTCTGTCCGCTGCCGGCCTCCGTTACAACAGCGCCGGCCAAGGGTACGTTCGATTGGTCCAAATAGACGGTTCCTTGAATCGCTGCGCTGTCCGTCTCGGGTTCAGGCTCTGGCTTCTCTTCTTCTTCTTCTTCTTCGGTCCCATCGTCGCCGTGATCCTCAGGTGATCCGTCGTCGGCCTCGTCGTTGGGTCCTCCATCATCGCTCTCAGGCTCGCCGTCCGAGGCAGGCTGGGTAAACACGGCGGTGATGTGGGTTTCCGACAGGATCTCGATGTCCTTGGGATTATCGCTGCCCCCAATGTCTCCGGACCAATGCTCAAACTTCCATCCCGAATCGGGAACCGCTGTGATGCGCACCACAGAGCCTAACGGATACTGGGAACTGGCTTCTAATACCGACTCCTGCTCTACGGATCCCTGCCCATCAATGGCGATGGCCAAGGAACCATGCGTTGGCGCAAACACAGCTGTGACGGTTTTGTCTCTGTCCATGTAGACGGTCGTACTGGGACTGTCTGGCGCCGCTGCTTCCCCCTGCCACTCTTCAAATTCCCAGCCCGGTGCCGGATCGGCCGCAATTCCGGCTGCCGACAGCTGCCTGTAGGGATGCTCGCCCAAGTCTGGCGTGACGGTGCCTTCGCCGTCCTTCTCTATGGTCAATGTATATGTAGCATCGCCACTGCCGCCGGAACAGGCGGCTGCGGCCAGGGCAAGGGTGACAAGGAGCAACAACAGTAAATGTTTTGTGGGTAGCGGTTTCACGGCAAGCACCTTTCTGCGGCGTATTTGTTGGTTGGGTCCGGGCTAAGACGACGGGACACAGTTTCTGACAATGTATTACGGATTTTGGAGAGCGAGACCTGCTGCCTTTTCGACCGTAAAAGGTGTAATTCCTTACTTCAGGACCAGCATTTGTCTGTTTCACTGGGAAAGGCGTGACCGGGCCAGCACGGAATTTTTTCTGCCAGCACCGCTGCTTTGCTGGTTTTGCCCTTGGCCAAGAACCGCGTGTCAACCAAGTGTAAGCATTGCCCTCTGCAGGTTACGGCGCTTGCCGGCTCTTGTCGGGTGACGGCGGTA
>PUOC01000286.1 GCA_003551965.1 Clostridiales bacterium
CCACAGAATTCGCCCTCCTTGTGATAGTGCTTGCCAAAAAAACAACCAACAACGACAGTCATGTCCGTATAAAAACACCTCCTTTGCATCCGCGGTTGTGCGATTAAGGCTTCTCATGGGACATTCGAAACGCCAATGCCATGCAGAGAATGTCCAAGACCAGAATTTGTGACGCTCGGGAAATTCCGGCTTCCGGCCCCAACCACATGGGATAACTGAAATTCTGCAGCAGGATGGAGCACTGCTGTCCCACTGTGGAGTCGGCGATGCTGGTGATGCCAATGGTCCCAGCTCCGGAGCGGTTGGCCAAGCGCAGGAAATCGGCCACCTCCTGGGTCTCACCCAAATGGGATACCCCCAGGTATACATCACTGGGGCCCGCTGTTCGGGCCAAGCGCGGCATGGTCGGGGGATCCACACAAACCACGGCAAAAAGGCCCAACTCCAAGAGGCGCTGCCTGGCCACTTCCGCCACCGCTCCGGAGCCGCCGATTCCGGCAAAGACAACCCTCCGGGAATGAACCAAGGCTTGCACTGCCCGTTCGAGCATAGACGGATCCAATGTCTGCGATGATTGCCGCAGGGATTCGGAAAATAGGTGGACGGTCTTGTCGATTAACTGCGTGGCGTCATCGTCTCGACCAATGGTTTCATAGACCTGCCGGTGTACTCCAGCGGTTTTGGCGAAGGAAAGTTTCATGTGGGGAAATCCCGAGTAACCCAGTTTCTTGCTCAACCGTACGATCGTCGCCTCACTGACCTTGGCCGATTGCGACAGATCCCGGATTGACATCTCCGGAACTTCCGGGTAGTGATGGAGGAGATATTCCGCCGCCATCTTCTCCGAATCGGTAAGGCGAGGAAAGGAAGCCCGGACCACATCTACGGGATGCCCTTCAGCCACAGCGCCCATTCCCTTCTGGATCATTTTGAATAACTTGCATAATGTTAACTTCGCTCTGTTGTTGAAAACTCCTTTCAAAACATCGAAAAACATGAAAGGAAATTTCAGGAATTGCTGGAAGGCCCTTAGAAATAGCCAAGTGACGGTGTCTGCCACATTCGTGCTGCGGCACAATGACCGGGCATTTCTTGGAGGGCATCGGAGGACCGCTGCCGAAGCATATCTTTGTAGCTTTGGCGGCCGTCTGCGCTAATGTGGACAAAGGCTCTGGGAGCGAACGTCGTCGAGAAAGGGGAACAGTCATGGGACAGAGGCCGGTATGGATCGGAGTGGATGTGGGAGGAACCAAGATTGCGGCAGGACTGGTAGATGACCAAGGGCAGCTGCTGCACAGTACCCGCTCACCCTCAGAAGCCATGGCAGGGCGGCATGCGATCTTGGAGCGGATCACATGCGTTTGTGAACGAATGCAGCAAACTGCAGAAGATATGGGTGCCGCTGCCCAGGCCCTTGGTATTGCTTCTCCGGGACTTATCAACTATGAAGAAGGATCCATCCGCTTCGCCACCTCGGCACTGAAAGATTGGACGGGAACAAAGGTCGTGTCCGCCCTAGAAGACCGGCTCAGGCTGCCCGTTTTCTTAGAGAACGACGCCAATGCGGCTGCTCTGGCCGAAAGCCGCATGGGCGCAGGTCTGGGACATTCCGACTTCCTCTATATTTCCATTGGAACCGGAATCGGGGGCGGACTGATTCTAGGCCGAGCACTCCACCGGGGCATTGTGGGCGGGGCAGGCAATTTCGGACATGTTGCTATTGATCGGCGGGGGCCGCGCTGTTACTGCGGCAGCCGCGGCTGTGTGGAACTGTATGCCTCGGCGAAGGCTTTGGCGGCGCAGATGGCCTCTGACCCACAATTGCAGCATTTCGTTTCCAGGCAGAAGCCGGACAGGCAGGACAGCGAAGAGGAACGCAGTGAAGTCCGGACCTTAATTGCACTGGCAGACGAAGGCAATCATAGAGCCCGTGAACTGTTGGCTGAGGCCGGGCGGAGTATCGGCGTTGCTGCTGCCAGCACCATCCATGTCATCAACTGCGGCCTTGTTGTCGTAGGCGGCGGTGTCTGCCATGCGGGGCGATGGCTCATGGATCCGCTGGAAGAAACCATCAAGCACAGTGTATCACCGGCGTTGGCCGCCCACATCGCTGTCAAACAAGCCCGGCATACGGAGCATGCAGGGGTGCTGGGGGCAGCCCTGGTCAGTCGGGAAAAACTATACAGCGCTGCAGTGATGCAGGATCAGGGGGATGACTGATGAGAAATGTGGTGTGGGGCGACATGCACCGTCAGACGCAGTGGACCTGCGGTGAAGGTACACCGGACCAGCATTTTCAAACAGCAAAAGATCACTTTAAAATGGACTTTGCCGCCGTTACAGACAATGCCCGTTTGGAAGATCCCCGAGAAAGACTGTTCCCAGGGGAGAAACTGCTGGAGCACCGCCATTTTTTGCCTGGACGGGAAGCGCACAGTATCAGCGAAGAGCAGTGGCAGGAAGTGCAGGCTGCAGTGCGGCGGCATTCCAGGGACGAGGACTTCGTCGCCCTGCTGGGATATGAATGGTGTTCAGCCCGCTGGGGGGACCACAATGTCTACTACGGGGCCGATCACGGAGCGCTGCACCTGCCCGACAATATCCGGGAGTTGTATGCGGGGCCGGAGTCGGGGGGAGAGCGCCTCATTATTCCCCATCATCCCGGCTATGCCCGGGGCAGGCGCGGTGTGGATTGGAACGTCCACGATCCCTATCAAGAACGGCTTGTAGAAATTTATTCCACACAGCACGGCTGCTCAGAGCATCTGGGAAGTTGTTTGTATCCGCTTTACAGCCGTTCCATGGGCGGTATCACCGCTGGGTCATCGGTGCTTGACGCTCTCCGCCGGGGGCATAAGCTGGGTTTTACAGCGGGAAGCGATTCGCATTGGCTTCTGCAGAAGTCCGGCCTCACCGGTGTGCGGACGGAAGCGTTGACGCGCTCGGGCATTTTTCAAGGTCTCTGGAACCGGCAGACCATTGCCACGACCGGCCCAAAGTATGCAGCTTGGTTCTTTGTGGGGCCGTTTGAGCCGGGCAGTATAGCAGCCATAGACTATCTGCCTGTGATCCGGATTGAACTGCCCGGTGGAGAATGGGAGGAGGTGGAACTGATCCGCAACGGTGAGGTCATCGCGCATTGGAACCGTGACGACAGCGGTTTCCTGCAGGTCTTGACATACCAAGAAACCAGCAGCGGCCTCTTGCCCGACAACTTCTACTATGTGCGTATTACATTGCCCCATCAAGAACAGGCCTGGATCAGTCCTGTCTGGGTTTCCTATCTTCCAGAGGCGGAGTTTGCCCGGGATACACTCTACTGGCTTCCTGCATTGGATGTACATTTCTGGGGCCGGCACGGGCCCGGCGCGGTGCGGTTGAACCTGCGCAGCCATGACAGAGCCGATGGCACCATTGATGTCCGCGGCTTTCAGATATTGGACAAAGACCGGAACCTGCTGAATGAAGTGGGCTTTGAAGGTGGCAGGGGCGCTGCCTCCCTGGCCCCGGGCCAAGGTCTGGAGGAATGCTTAAACAGCGGCGATTCCCCGGCAGCTGCCTTTTTCCGGGCCCGCTTTTCGGACCGCTGGCACAACGTTTATACCGTGGAACGGACCCGAATATTGGGCCGTAGTGAAGAAACAACCTTTCCGCTGGAGCATTGCGACCCGTTAAGCCCGGGATCGCCGTAGGAGGATCATATCATGAGCAAAAGCATAGGAGTGGCACTGCTAAGCTTCGCACACAATCATCAGTTTCACTGGGCCCGAGCCTTGTCCGCCCATCCAGGCGCTCATTTGGCAGGGGCCTGGGACAGCCAGCCGGAGCGCGGCCGAGCCGGTGCCGAAGCTGTGAACGTGGAATTCGAACCGGACCTGGAGCGTCTTTTGACGCGGGACGACGTGGATGCCGCGGCCATCTGCTCGGAAACCGCGTCCCATGCGCCCTTGGCCGTGAAGGCTGCAGAACACGGGAAGCACGTTCTCTGCGAGAAACCCATGGCACTGGGCCTTCCACAGTGCCGGGACATGATCGGCGCCGCCTCGGAAAACGGCGTTGTCTACATGCAGGCTTTCCCCCAGCGCCATATGCCGTCCAACCATGCCATCCTCCGACACCTGCAGGCGGGCACTCTCGGAGCGGTCAGCCTGGTGCGAAAACGGCACGGACATGCCTTCGGGCTGGGCACGCTGGCCGCAGATATGCCCTGGATCGTTGACAGGGAGCAGGCGGGGGCAGGCGGGTTCTTGGACGAAGGCATCCACGAATGTGACGTTCTGCGGTGGTTTTTGGGTGATCCTGTGTCGGTCCAGGCGTCCATAGGCAATACCCTGCCTTCCATGGCAGAACGGGGAATCGATGATTTTGGAGCCGCGATCTTTTCCTTTGCAGGCGGAGAGAAGGCAGTACTGGAGTCGGGATGGACATGGCTGGCCGGCGGCCCCACCACAGAAATCTACGGCAGCAAAGGTTCACTGGCCCAGAACTGCACCGACCTAACAGCCCATAGAATGCCGCTTCCGGGCGTAACGAAACTGCAGCTGTACCTAGAGGCTGAACAGGCCTCGGGCTGGCAGGCACTGGACGTGGATGACGAGTTTTCGCAAGCCCATGAAAGGGTGGCCCACGCCTTTGCCGACTGCCTGCACTCGGGGCATGCACCCGAGGTGACCGGCGAGGACGGCAAAAAGGCTGTGGAAATGATGCTGGGAGCGTATATGTCCGCTGTGCAAGGCCGAGAAATATTTTTCCCCTTGACAGGAAGCGAAAGCTTTCCCCTTTAGATGCGGGCTGGCGGTTCGCACGGGCCAAGGCGGGCCATGGCAGCCATGGGAGCCATGGGAGCCCTGGGGCGGTGCGATACCATCACGGGGAGGAATGCCGCTGCAGGCAGTGGAACTAAAACAAAGGCGGCCTGACGGAAGTGCGTTTTTTTCGACGCTGGCCAGTCAAAGACGAGGTGGTGACGGATTTGTCCATAACCAGGTATCGGCGTAAATGGGACAGCGTACTAACAGACCGGGAACGGTTTAACAACCAAATGCAATACAAAAGCGTGGACCGCTGCTTTAACACCGAATTCGGGTACTGGCAGGAAAATTTCCAGCGCTGGTCTATGTTCCGTGATAACGGTATCGCCTCCAACGGCGAAGCACACCGGTTTTTCCGGTTCGATGAAATGGCGGTGCTGGGTGGAAATACGTGGATGTCTCCGATGTTTGAGCAGCAAGTCATTGAAGAACGAGAGCACTATAATGTGATAATCAATCCGGAAGGCCTGCTGGCCGAGGTACCGAAGGATGATCATGAGACTATACCGCACTTCATCCAAGCGTCCGTGGTTACCCCCGAGGATTGGAAGCAGGTGAAGGCGGAACGCTTTCGGCGGGACGATCCCGCGCGCAGGGTCGACGTGGAAGAGGCTCTGGCTCGGCATCCGGAGGATCGTTCGTATCCCCTGGGCGTTGCCTGCGGATCCATGATCGGCAAGGTCCGGGATATGCTGACCTTTGAAGGACTGGCCTATGCTTGCTTTGATTATCCCGATATGGTGGAGGATATGGTGGAGACTTGCTGCGTATTGGTGGAAGATTTCCTGGATCAAGTGCTTCCCCATTTCAGCTTTGATTTCGCATCCGGCTGGGAGGACATCTGCTTCAACAGCGGGCCTTTGGTTACTGTGGATTTCTTCCGCTCGGTGGTCGTTCCCCGCTATAAGAGAATTGCCAAAAAACTCCACAGTGCCGGGATTGAAATCTGGTACACCGATTGTGACGGTGATATCCGGCCGCTGCTGCCGTACTTTCTGGAGTCAGGCATAAACTGTATGTTTCCCTTTGAAGTGAATGCCAGCGGTCACCCCGGCCCGGTCCTAGAACAATATGGAAGACAACTGCGGATTTTGGGTGGTGTAGACAAAATGGCTTTGGTGCAGGGGCGGCAAGCCATTGATGAGTACCTTTATACGCTCCGGCCCTGGGTGGAACGGGGCGGATTTGTCCCCCATGTGGACCACCGCTGTCCTCCGACGGTCGATGAAGCCGATTACCTGTACTATCTGGATCGTAAGCAGGAGCTGTTTGGCGTTTTGGACTGACGCAGTGCAGGCAGCTAGCCAGCCAGCTATAGAAAGGACCTGGTGAATGGATAAGAAAATTTTGATCGTGAACGCCGATGATTTTGGCATGACCGATGGTGTAACACACGGTGTTGTGTTTGGGCACCAGTTTGGCATCGTCTCCAGCACCTGCCTGATGGCCAATATGCCCGGCCGCTTTTCCGCGGCACAACTGGCCAAAGCCCATCCGGATTTGGGCGTGGGCGTGCACCTCAACATGACTTGTTGGCGACCGCTGCTGCCGCCCGAAGAAGTGCCCAGCCTGGTCACGGCCAATGGCGGCTTCTATTTCGATATTGCCGAGGCCAGTGCCCGCGCCGATCTGGGTCAATTGGAGCGCGAGTTCCGTGCACAGTTGGAAGAGGCCCGCACTCTAGGCATCCACATATCCCACGTGGACCTGCATATGGGAACAACGAAGCAGGAAATTCTGGAACTGATTATGGTCTTGGCCGCAGAATACGGACTGCCCATGCGGCGTCCGCCAAAAGACTATGTCCCGGGTTTGGACGCATGGCTGCGAACGCAGGGTGACCTCAACATGCCCGATCATACCGAATATTTCAACCATGAGCGTATTCGCGTCGAGATGCTGGTGGAATTTATCGGCAGGCTGCAGCCTGGTGTCACGGAAATCATGTGCCATCCCGGCTATATCAGCCCCGAGCACCAGTACATCGACACGCTGCTTTATCCCCGGGTTAAAGAACTTGAGGCCCTGCTGGATCGGCGCGTCAAAGACGTTCTAGCCGAAGAAGGTGTAGAATTGGCCAGTTTCCACTGCCTCCGACAGTAAATGTCCCAGCAGAAGCTGGCTTGCGCTGTTTATCTGCCCATAACGGCAGAGAACGGTACATGCTCGGCAAGTGCCGCTTCGAGGCCGGCGCTTCCGGCCGACGGAAAAATGGGAAGAGGCTCTTTGTCTTGGTTCCGGCCGTTCGCCGTAACGGTCGAACCCAGCAGCAGCTTCCAGGAAAGTGAGGGTCACTCGTGCTAACCCATACGATACAACTGACGAGAGAACAGAAACAAAGCTGTATTCCTCTGTCTATTCCGGTAACGGAGGGAACCAAAGCGCTGCGGATCCATTTTGTGTACAGCCCGCAGTGGTTCGAAGGGCAATCGGCACAACAGATGGTGGACGAAAGACTGGCCGACTACCTGGCGGAACTACCGCAACCGCGCTGGCTCCCGTCGGCATTGGCCGCCTATTGGAGGAATGCTGCCGCGCAGTCGGACCAATTTGTCCCCCTTCGCAACCAGCTCAACTTCTCACTCTATGATCCGCGAAACCAATGCTGGGGGCGCTGGGATTCTCCCCAGTTTTTCGATACCTGGCTGACAGTGGGCCCTGAGTCCGACCGGGGTTTTCAAAGCGGCGGCATCACGCCGGGAACGTGGACCCTGGACATCGAAACCCACGGAATATTTTCCCCGCAGCTGGATGTGACCGTGACTGTGGAGCCCGTGTTCTACGAAGGCAAAAGGCGATGGTATGCCGGGGAGCTGCACAGCCACAGCTATCACAGTGATGGAGAGCTGTCGCCGCAGGATCTGATGGAACAGGCAGCGGCCAACGGCTTGGATTTCCTGGTATTGTCCGATCACAACACAACGTCTGGCTGGACCGATTACTGCGATCCGCCGCTTTTGGCCATTCCGAGCTTGGAGCTGACGACATTTCACGGCCACGCCGTTCTCGTAGGCATCAATCGCTATATCGACTGGCGCACCGATATCCGGAGAGGTCTCGAAGCCGCTGCAGCTGCCGCGCAAGAGGCTGGAGCACTGTTTGTGATTGCCCATCCCTTCGTGGTGGGTGAACCGCTTTGCTGCGGCTGCCGCTGGGAATACGATACGATGGATCTATCCAATGTCCATGCCGTGGAAATTTGGTCGGGGTCTTGGCGCAGGAATTCCCTTTTCAACTGGATGGCCCTGCAGTGGTGGGAAGACCTGTTAGAACAGGGATACCGCCTGACAGGCGTGGCAGCCAGGGACATTCACCAGGCCGCCCAGCTCAACGGTGCCGACACGGCAAACACGGTGGTAAAGGCCTGGGACAACAACCGCGAACAAGTTTTAGACGCAATTCGCCGCGGCGCCTGCTGTGTGACGCAGGCGGGTACGGTGGATATGCGAATGCAGATTGGCCAGCGGCATGCGGAAATGGGCGGCGTGCTGCCACCGGCTGACGGCGCAGGGTCGGCGGATGAGGTTGGAACTCTGTCGGTGGCCATTGAGGGGCTGCCCCGCGGCGGACTTTTGGAGGTGGTTGCGGATAAAGAGATTATACACAGCGAGACCGTGGACGCCGGCGACGTGCAGCGGGAGTTTTCTCTGGCCGAACCGGAGCACTTCTGTCGGGTGCAGGTCGTCGAAGACACTGAACTGCGCCAGCCGTTGATGTTCTCCAATCCCATCTTCTCGTGGTAGCCGGGGGCGTGTATACATTGTAGACGCTTCTTCCCCGATGGCGGCACCGATGCCGAGCTCCCCATGGCATGACAAAGAAAGACCATCTCCCGCTGTCCATGGACAACAGGAGATGGCCTTTTTCGCAGATAAATGTGCGGCTGTATTCAGGTGCTATTGGCGAATAAAGATCTGTTCCGGGTTGTGGCTCGCCAGCCAGTTCGTGTCCCATACCCAGAGTCCGTCTTCCGGGAAGTTGCCCAGCTTGTTGCTGACAACCAAGGGATGGGGTGCCCGGCCGACAGTTCCGATAACCCAAAGGTTTTCTGCCTGTGCCTCTAGGATCTTGGCACCGAGCTCCAACCGGCGCTCCAATTCAGGTTCTACCATCATATCTTCCCACCAGTAGCGGATATCTTTGACGAACTGGGGAGGCTCTTCGCCTTCTTGGCCTTCGGTGTGCATATACCGTCCCCAGAGAGGCCACTTTGTGCGTTCCCAGCCGGGGTTGTGGGGCACGAAGAACTGCGACTGGAGCGGGAAGAGCACGTCGGTCGCCTTGTCACCGTGCCAGAGCGTAGCGTCCATGAGGTTCGCCGGTGCCCTTTCTCCGGACAAATCACCGGAAATGACACGACTGCGGACATCGATTCCCAGTTCGTTCCAATGGGCACTGACCAGCTCAATATTGGGCTGCTTTGCCGTTTCAATGTCGACATATTCGACGGTGAAGGTCAACCGGCGCCCATCGGGCATGAGCCGGAACCCTTCGCCGTCCCTTTGATCCAATCCCATTTCGTCCAAAAGTTCGTTGGCCTGATCGGGATCGTAATCCGTATATGCCTTGGCAAATTCCGGGTTATAGTGCTTGCTGACCGGCAGCACCGTGTATTGCACTGGTTCAGCCCGGCCAAAATAGATGGCGTCGTTGATCTCTTGCCGATCAATTCCCAACGACATGGCCCGGCGGAAGCGGACGTCTTGAAAAATTTCGCGCAGCTGTTCATCTTCGTGGGTCTGGTTGAACATGTAGATGACTTCGCTGGCCTGGCCACTCTGCCACAGTATGGTGCTAAAATCAGCCTCTTCTTCGGCACCGCGGTAGAGGGGATAGTTGCGGATATCGGTTCCCACGCCTGCAAAGTCAATGGCGCCGGACATGATCATGCCCTGAACCACTTCTAGATCACTGGTAATTTCCACGATGATGCGGTCCACGTAGGGAAGCTGGTTCCCCTCTGTGTCCACTTTCCAGTAGTAGGGATTGCGTTCGTAGACCCGGCGGTCGCTGGTCTTTGACGCCAAAACGTACGGAGCCATGGTGGGCAGGTCTTCCATCAATGGCGTGCCCCAGGTGTTCTCATGGCGGGCTGAGAAATACTGGTACCAGTGGTCATAACCTGCGTCCCTGGCTTCCTCTGTAAGTTCGTCAAAGTCCCGGAAGTCAGGGTGGAAATCTTTCAGAAAATGCTTGGGGTAATAGTGGAACGAAATGTGGACTAAGTCTGGGATGAAGTACGGCTTGGGACCCGCAAAAGCGAACTCTACCGTGTATTCATCGACCTTGCTGACCTCGACAACCTCTCCTGCGGCGCGCCATTGCACACCCACAACCGGAGTTAGATCTTCGTTCAGCAGGACTTGTTCGTACCAGAACATGATGTCATCGGCGGTGTAGGGATGGCCGTCAGACCATTTCAACCCTGGGCTGAAACGAAGGGTGTAGGTAGTCATGTCCTCCGATACATCGACCTCCACGGGGAAGTCGGGAACAAATTCAAAGGTGTCGGGATCGGGTTTCATAAATAGATGGGGATTGGCCATCAAGAGTGTATCGTCGCCGTAACCTTCCGGCTGGGTGGATGCAACATTGATTGTACCGCCATACTGACCAATTTCTTCAGAAGGAATCACAACGTAGGGCTGTTCGGGGAGACGTTCTTCCACCGCGGGAAGCTCACCGGCTTCCACCCGTTCCTGCAGCATGGGTGCTTCTTGGTAAGCCGCCATTCCATGGCCCCCCAAGGCCGCCGACACCAAAACCAAAAACATGGCGATCCAAAACAGTCTTTTCACGGAATCACTCCTCTGTGTGAATGTTCTTCATGAACCCCAATGCACGCCGGGAAACAACAATCACCTCCCACACCGGCGAGACGACCTGGTCCGTAACATCGCAATTACATCTTTCTCCTTTCGTTGAATACTTCCTTCTTGTTTCATTAAATATTTTAACCCTTTAACAAAATATCGGGTGCGTCTTGCAGGATATGTGTTTGGCAACTTGGATGATTGGGGCACTGCCACAGTGACAAGGTAAAGACTTCCGCTCACTGCGTGCCTGCTTAGAGTGGGGAAACCCAACCTGTTTCAGACGACTTCATATCTGAGGCAAGACTTTTGCCCTGGGACGTCAAATATTGTAGGGGAGGATGTGTACGCCGCTCGGCAAATGGCCATGGGATACTGCACACAGGGAGGGAATGAAAGTGGATGGGAAGCATTTTATCGTAGCCGGTTCGACGTTCTATGACAGCATCTTCTACGGTTTGGACGGTTTTCCGGAGTTAGGAACCGAGGTGTTTGCTGCCGACCACGACAGCACTGTAGGCGGCATGGCCATTACGGCACTGGGACTGCAGGCTTTGGTGTCCCGGGTCACTTACTGCACCAGTCTTGGCCGGGATGTCTTTGGGACCATAGCCGCCGACCAATTGAAGCAGGGCGGCGTCGATCTCTATGCTTTGGATACCACCAATCACAAGACCAGCCAGACAGTGGCCGCGGTGTATGGAGGAGATCGGGCGTTTCTTACCATTCTCGGCGGTGAGTATTCCACTCGCGACCTGGTACGTAGTCTGCAGAGGGATCGCCAGTTCTTTCTGGACAACGGTCACCACCTGCACATCGGAATCGCAGATTCCACGTCGTGGCAGCTGATCCAAGAGGCAGCCAGCCAAGGCAGCAGCACCAGTGTCAGCTTGAGTCATCAAAGCCTCGAGCCACTGCGAACGGGTGAGGTGCCGCTGATGGAACTGCTGGATACGGGGATCCGGTTTGCTGATTCACTGAAGCTTGTCTCTCCCGCTGAGTATGTCGATGCTCAGCAGCGGGAC
>PUOC01000033.1 GCA_003551965.1 Clostridiales bacterium
ACAACATCACCGACTACTACCGGATCGATCCCCATTTCGGTGATCTGGAGACTTGCCGGCAACTGGTGCAGAAATGCCATCAGCGAGACATCCGGGTCCTTTTTGATGCGGTGTTCAATCACTGCGGTTATGAGTTCTTTGCCTTTCAGGACGTCATAAAAAACGGCAGAAAATCGCAATACTGGGATTGGTTTCGCATTGAAGGAGACACTGTCAAGACCGATCCTCCCAACTACGAGACTTTTGCCGACGGCATTTGGACCATGCCCAAACTCATGACCCAGAACCCCGAAGTCCGGGAGTACTGCCTCAATGTGGCAGAATACTGGATACAGGAGTGTGACATTGACGGCTGGCGGCTGGATGTGGCCAATGAAGTTGACCACGATTTCTGGAGAGCGTTTCGAAAGCGGGTGAAGGCTGCAAAACCCGATGCTCTGATTGTGGGCGAGGTCTGGCACGAAGCTTCTGCGTGGGTCCAAGGCGACCAGTTCGATTCGGTGATGAACTATCCCTTTGCAGACGCATGCACGGCGTTCTTTGCCGAACAGTCCATTTTGGCGGAGACGTTCGCGCACCGCCTGGCCAAGGTGCAAATGAACCAACAGCAGGTGGTGAACCGAGCCATGTACAACCTCTTCGGCAGCCATGATACGCCGCGGTTTCTCACGTTGGCCGGTGAGCGGCGGGAAAAGCTGAAATTAGCAGCGGGCTTTGCCCTTACCTATGAAGGGGCACCCATGATCTACTATGGCGATGAAGTGGGCATGGTCGGCGACAATGACCCCGACTGCCGCCGCGGCATGATCTGGGACAACAAGCGGCAGGACAGACAGCTGCTGCAGTGGTATATGGATCTCATTGCGCTGCGGCGGTCGCAGCCGCTGTTGAAAACCGGACACTGCCGTATTGCAGCAGCTGACAGCATTCGCAATCTGATCGCCTTTGTCCGCTATGATGACAGCCAGCAGCTTTTGGTAGTGTTCAACAACTCCGATCAGGAGCAGTCCCTGGACCTCGGCGAAATATCTTGGCCCCTGCAGCCGCCGAAGGCGGTCCGAGACCTTTTAACCGGCCGCAAGGCGTCAGAGTCCGTGTCCCTGCAGCCCAACCAGATGATGGTTCTGCAGTAGAAAGACAGCCATGATCCTGTATTGCGGGATCATGGCTGTCTTCACTTTCCGTCCAGGCTCCTACCCAGCCGGTAGAAGCACGAGCAGTGGGGATCGATTTCGGTTTTGGCTCCCACGGCGTTTCCAAGCTCTCGTTCTAGAACGTGGGAACAACGCTGCCTTCGTAGGTTTCCAGGATGAAATCACGGATTGCATCGCTCTGCATGGCAGCAGCCAAGGCCAGGATAGCATCATCTTCTTCACGCCCCGCCTGCACCGCGACCACATTGACATAGGGAGAGTCTTCACCTTCCAGGAACAGAGCGTCTTCTGTGGGTACGAGCCCCGCCTGCAGGGCATAGTTGCCGTTGATAACCGCTGCATCCACGTCATCTAGGGAACGTGTCAGTTGGGCTGCTTCCAGTTCGTGAAACCGGAAGTCGTAGGGATTGTCGGTGATATCAAAGATGGTAGGTTCAATGCCGGCCGCTTCGTCCACGGTCAACAGGTCGGCCTCCTGCAGCAGCAGCAGGGCACGACCGCCGTTTGTGGGATCGTTAGGAATGGCGATTTGATCGCCGGAACCCAGTTCCTCCAACGTGTCGATGCGGCTGCTGTAGACGCCTAACGGTTCAATATGCACGCCGACCACTTCGACCAAGTCGGTGCCCCGATCGGCATTGAACGTCTCCAAGTAGGGAACGTGCTGGAAGAAGTTGGCATCTAGTTCTCCGTCATCAAGGGCTAGGTTTGGCTGCACATAGTCGGTGAACTCGATGATCTCCAAGGTAATACCTTCCTCTTCCAAAATCGGTGCGACCTGTTCTAAGATTTCTCCGTGGGGAACCGGGGTGGCGCCAATCCGGACGACTTCGGCCGAGGCAGCGAAGGAAACACCAGCCAAAAGAGAAAGAACCAGCATCAGAACCAATAAATGTCTGCGCATGAAAAACAACTCCTTTTGAAGTATATTGTGAAGGTCTACCGCTTGTTGACTCTGCGGGAAACCCAATCACCTAACGTCTGCACACCCTGTACTAGTACCACGAGGATGACGACGGTCTGGAGCATAATGTCGCCGCGAAAGCGCTGGTAGCCAAAGCGGATGGCAAGGTCACCCAATCCGCCGCCGCCTATGGCGCCGGCCATGGCCGAGAAGCCTACCAGACTGACAGCGGTCAGGGTAAAACCAAGTACCAATGAGGGCATGGCTTCGGGAAGAAGCACTTTGCGGATGATCTCAGCCGGCGTCGAGCCCATGGCCTGGGCTGCTTCGATTACGCCGGAGTCCACTTCCTTGAGGGCACTTTCCACAAGACGGGCCACAAAGGGTATTGCTGCCACAGTGAGGGGTACGATGGCAGCGGTGGTGCCGATGGACGTGCCGGCCACCATGCGGGTGAACGGTATGATAGCGACCATTAAAATGATAAAGGGAATGGAACGCCCTACGTTCACAACCGCACCGATGACCTTATTAAGCGGCAGATTCTGCAGAATATGGCCTTTGTCCGTTGTCGTCAGAAGCACACCCAGGGGCAGGCCGATGATGTGTGCGATGCCCACGGATATGGCCACCATATAGAGCGTTTCTTTGGTCGCATCCCAGAGCATCTGATTGGTCATGGAGTCAAACATCTTGAAAAACCTCCACTTCTACATCTTGCGACTGCAGGTAGTTGACGGCTTGGTCCACCAAATCGGCCTCTCCAGAAATCTCCAACAGCAGCATGCCGAAGGGGATATCTTTCATCTGGTCAATGCGGCCGAAGAGGATGTTGGCATTGACGGGATGCCTCTTCACCATGTCGGAGATCAGAGGCTCGTGAGCTCCTGGCCCCACAAAGCTCAGTTTCAGGATCCTACGGCAGTCGCCGTTGCTCTTCTCCGGACGTTGGAGGAGGTCGGGAGGTATGCGGACTTCCATGGTATCCTGGAGCATGCGGCGGGTGGCCTGCGACTTCGGTTTGGTGAAAACGTCAATTACTCGGCCTTCCTCTTGGATGATGCCGTGTTCCAGCACGGCAACCATATCGCAAATTTCTTGGATGACGGGCATTTCGTGGGTAATCAGCACGATCGTAAGCCCCATCTGCTGGTTGATTTCCTTCAGCAGCTGCAGCACAGACTTGGTTGTCTCTGGGTCCAGGGCCGAGGTGGCCTCGTCGCAGAGCAGAACTTGGGGCTCATTGGCTAAGGCACGGGCGATGCCCACACGCTGCTTTTGGCCGCCGCTCAACTGTGCAGGATAGGCATGGGCTTTGTCTTCCAATCCTACCAGCTTCAGCATCTCTTCCACCCGCGTCTTTGTCTCGGTTTTGTCGGCACCGGCTAGTTCCAACGGATAGGCAATATTGCCCGCTGCCGTTCTAGAGGACAGCAGGTTGAAGTGCTGGAAAATCATGCCCATGCGCTTGCGGGCGCTCCGCAGCTGCCGAGACGAAAGTGATGTAACCTCTGTATCATCTACCCAAATCTGGCCGCTGGTCGGCCGCTCAAGCAGATTGATGCAGCGGACCAAGGTAGACTTGCCGGCACCGCTTTGGCCGATTACGCCGAAAACCTGCCCCTTGGGGATGTCCAAATCGATGCCGCGCAGGGCATGCACCTGGTTCTTGCCTTCAAATGTTTTATACAAGCCTCGCAGTCGAATCACCGGCGACAGCCACCTCCTAAAAAAGAAAACCTCTTCACAAAGAAGAGGTTTCACAAACGAAATGCTGTGAGTCCTCTTCTCATCTCTCCGGGATTGCGCTCCCAGCAGGAATTGGCACCTTGCAGCAGTGCTGCCGGTTGCCGGGCTTCATCGGGCCAGTCCCTCCACCTCTCTGGATAAGAAGAATGTATTTGTGCGCTGGATAATTTATCTTTTAGTATAGTGCGCATCACTTTGTTTGTCAATGGTTCGCGGTGGTATTTTGAAAGGATTGTTCAAGGATTGTTCAATGGCGTCTCCACAGAAAGCAGGTTTTTTTTACCGCGTCAAGAAAGATAATAGTTGATTTCCAGGACGGACAATATCTTTCGGTACAGAGGTACGTACGACCAAGGTGGTGGATGATGTATGGCGGATAGGACATCGCTGGAAAGCCGAGTAGAAGAAATTCTAGATCATACGATGGGTGCGCTGCGGCGGGGAAGGGAACAGATGTATGGAATTGCCGAAACTGCCCGCACAGAATACAACAGAATTGTGGCATCCATTGAAGAGTTGAAGAAAGAAATTGAGCACTGGATCACCGAAGTCGATCATCTGGAGCGCGAATTTCGCCGCGTCCGCCGCCGTCTCTATGAGGTAAGCCAGCATTATGACCAATACTCCGAACAGGAGAAAAAGGAAGCATACGAAGAGGCTGATGATGTGCGGGAACGCCTCACTGTGGCCAGAGAACGGGAAACTCATCTGCGGGTGCGCCGAGACGACCAGGAGCGGGCATTGCTTAAGGTTCGCGACCTAGTGGAGCGCACAGATGGTCTCATGTCTCAAGTGGGTGTGGCACTGGATTTTCTCGAAGGCAACCTGCAGGATATCAATGAGCAGATTGAGGGGCTAAGGGCCCGCCGCCAGATCGGCAAAAAAATCATCCGTGTCCAGGAAGAGGAGCGCAAGCGGGTGGCACGGGAAATCCATGATGGTCCTGCACAGGACTTGGCCAATGTGGTGCTGAAAGCGGACATCTGCGAGCGAATGCTGTCTTCTGATGAACGCACGGCGGCCATTGCCGAACTGCGCGAGCTGAAAGGTATGGTCAAAGACAGTCTCAAAGAAGTGCGGCGCATCATCCATAACCTGCGTCCAATGGCCTTAGACGATCTCGGCCTTGTACCCACGGTCAAACGCTACGTCTCTGACATCCGGCTCCAGCAATGGGCGCAGGTCCACACATCGATCCTTGGGAGCGAGCGGCGTCTGCCTTCGGAAGTGGAAGTGGCTGTGTTCCGGACCATGCAGGAAGCACTCAACAACATCCGCAGGCACGCCGAAGCGGATAATGTCTGGCTGCGCCTGGAATATCTGGCCGAAGAACTGGCTGTGTGTATTGAGGACGACGGACGGGGGTTTGCCCGTCACCAGAATACAGCGTCGTCTGGACCCCATGACCATTTCGGTCTCCTGAACATGAGGGAACGTGTGGAGATGCTCGGGGGAACATGCCAGGTGGAAAGCAGTCTCGGCCGGGGTACAAGGGTACTGCTGCGAATACCTTTAACGGATACAGAAGGAGGAGCCGAGCATGGAGGCAGGGGCAATTAAGGTGCTGATTGCCGATGACCACAGCTTGCTGCGCCAGGGATTGGCGCGTTTGATAGAGCGCGAAGAGCGGATTACCGTGGTCGGCCAGGCCGCCAACGGGCAGGAGGCGGTGGAAATGGTGGGGGAGACTTTCCCGAATGTGGTCCTGATGGACATCAGCATGCCCGTCTGCAACGGCATCGAAGCCACTTGGATCATCCGCCGCCGTTGGCCATCGGTACAGGTACTGGCATTGACAATCCACGACGATGAAGGGTATATTTCGGAGATGATCCGCGCCGGGGCCCGCGGCTATGTGCTCAAAGATGCTGAGCCGGACAATGTGTTTCAGGCCATCTACCGCATACACGACGGGGAGACCTTCTTCCCGCCCGACTTGATGGAAAAAGTCATGGAGCGGTTTCACTACCTCAGTTCTGAACAGAGCCCGCACAGCAGTGTCCCATCCCACCAAGAGCCATTGACCCGGAGAGAATTGGATGTGTTGGAGTGCATCGTAAAAGGCCTCAGCAACAGAGAAATTGCTTCGGCCCTTTATATCAGTGAAAAGACTGTGAAAAACCATATAACGAGCCTGCTGCGAAAACTACACGTCAGCGATCGCACCCAGGCCGCTGTTCTTGCGGTGCAGAGCGGCATGATTCGGGGCGGCGGCTAACTAGGCTTCGGTTTTTTGATAGTGCTGGGTTTCCACATGCCCCAGCAGTTCCAGTTCGTTTATCACCAAACGGAAGCGACTGTTAAGAACGGCTGCGGCCTGCTTACACATTTCCATCCGTTTGAGATATATTTCGAAATAATCCATGACCTGGGAGATACTTTGATCGAAGGTGATATCCAGTGTAATGGTGCCATTTTCGGTATCAACAAAGAGATCTGAATCTTCAATGGCCAGGTTCACGCGGTCGTGGATATCCGGTGGCCCTGCATGCAGGCGGTGCACCCGTGTCCGGTGGGCATCGCTTTTGTCGGCTAGAATCAATGCCGCTGTAAGCGGACTGATGGGTTCACCGATTTCTTCTTCATGATTGGCTATGGCCGTGGTGATGGTGGCGACCTCTTCGATATCCATGCCCATGTTGCGCAATTCGGCAAAAACAATGTTTGCTCCGGTTACACCGTGATGTTTCCGGTTGTGCATATTGCCGATGTCGTGAAGATAGCCAGTAATGGCAGCTATTTCGACCATTCGTTCATCGAATCCGAGATCGCGCATGATCTGGGCTGTCTTATGGGAAACGAACGTAACGTGGCGCATGCCGTGTTCTGTATACCCTCGGGCCCGCAAGTACTCGTTGGCTTTGGCAATCATCGTTTGGAAATTTTTGTTTTGGCGGATGTCCTTTAATGTCAGCAACGAAGAAGCCCTCCTTTACGTTGAATTATCTACTAGTATATCGAAAAACATCCCAGAAGTCTATTTACCGATGGCCGCGCTGCGTGGTGGGCGGCATGTTTGACTTGAAAAATCAGAAAACATCGAATATAATGTATTCAAAAGGAGATGATGCCGGTATCAATGGTTTCCGCATCGTGGCAGCAGACGATCACAGAGGATATACAGAATATGCGCTGGTACGGACCGTTCATTGGAGACGATTTCCCCCTGCGGCCCGCCACTGGCACGCCTGTTCTCCTCCGATGCCCTTGGATGAAGCTGAACGACGGCTGCAGGCGTATCGTAAGAAAAGCAACCCCGTGCTTGCCGGTGTTATCGGACTGCGTTGGCTGTTTGATCGCCAGCATCGGACGGCACTGCCAAGGGCGTCCGACGGACATACACGGCAGCTGGAGGTCCTGGCCGCAGATATCGCCGGCCATCTTGAGGGCCGCAAGCTGCTTCACTGGCAGATTGCCGCCGAGGTCCGCCGGCGCGGCCTTTGGCCGGCCGATGTGGAAGCAGCCATCGACTACGGCGGCTGGATTCAACTATGGCAGTGTAGGGCCGGGGTCGGCGGCAGTATTCGAGAAGAAGCGCAGTGCCGCCGCTGCGGCAGTTACGATATTGCCTTGTTTCCCTGCAGCGCCTGCGGCCGCAGTGATTGTCCGGTGTGTTTGTGCTGCCAAACGTTGGGAATGGTGCGGGGGTGTACTCCCCTGCTGCAACTGCAAAGCGGTGAGGCAGGCCAATCCTGTAGGCCGGTCCGGCTGCAGCTGGAATTCCGGTTAACGTCCGCCCAGGCAGCGGCGTCTAGGTTTTTGACGGAATGGCTGTGCGGCAATCAACCGCTGGCGGTGGTTTGGGCAGCCTGTGGGGCAGGAAAGACCGAAACGGTTTTCGCAGCCATGCAGCGGGTGCTGATGCAAGGAGGGCAGGTACTCTTCGCTATTCCCCGCCGTGATGTGGTGGCAGAGATGGAGGCAAGACTGCGCAAAGCCTTTCCCGATGTTCCTTTGGCTGTACTCTACGGCGGCCGCAAGGACAGTTGTGACGTACCCTTGATCGCGGCCACCACCCATCAGGTGCTGCGTTTTCATCGCCGTTTTGACTTGGTTGTATTGGATGAAGTGGATGCATTTCCCTACCATGGCAGCGAGATGCTCCGGTATGGGATGGACCAGGCGGTCAAGGAAGGAGGGAAGCGGATTGAAATGACAGCCACTCCCATTTCCTGGCC
Source organism: Clostridiales bacterium (assembly GCA_003551965.1). GTDB lineage: Bacteria > Bacillota > Limnochordia > Darwinibacteriales > B1SED10-159 > B1SED10-159. The sequence goes on from PUOC01000033.1 coordinate 7,986, forward strand.
CGTGCGTGTCCCCAGTGTTACCATTCCGGCGAGGCACCATGGCTATGCCCTTCCCGAGCCGGTACTGATCCGTTGGAACCAATCGCTGTCTAGCGGGCCGCCTTGGCGGTTGCCCCCGTCGCTGGTCGGCATCATGCGGGACTCCCGTGATCCTTGGATTCTGTTCTGCCCGACGAGGAAAACATGCGAATCGGTGGCCGCGTGGTTCCAGGACTGCATGGGCATTCGTACGGAATTCTGCCATTCCCAATCCCAGGGACGCGAAGGGCTTCTGGAAAGGTTAAAGACCGGTCAGCTGAAGTATGCAGCGGCGACGTCGGTACTGGAACGGGGGATCACCGTTCCCGGTGTACAGGTTGTGGTTTTGTGGGCCGACCATGATGTCTTCTCGGCCCGCTCCTTGGTGCAGATGGCCGGGCGGGTTGGACGGACCGCAGCAAAACCCAAAGGCATGGTGTGGTTTGCGGCCAAAGGCTGGAGCGGATCCATGCGCGAGGCTAAAAGAAGAATCCAGTTCCTAAATTCGCAGGCAGCGGAGCAGGGATTGCTCACGGGAGGAGAGCTGCAGTGTTAGAGAAAGTGATACCTTGGATCGAAGCATGGGAAGGGCTCTTTATGCCGTCGCCTCGGTATTGTCCTCTCTGTCAGCAAAAACCGGTGGACATAGGGCTTCCCGGATGTTGGCCCTGTGTGTCGCGCTTAGAAATAGGCTGGCACCGCATTCCTGGGGACGATCTCTGTTTCTGCATCGGTCCGTACCAGGGTCAAGTCAAGGAACGGATTGTGGATTTCAAATTCCTCAACCGCATGGATATTGGATGGCTGCTGGGTTCGCTGATGGGCATTGCTGCCCGCGAAGAACCCCTTCTGCAGGATATCCGGGCTATTGTACCCATACCCTTACACCCTGCCCGGGAAAAGCAGCGGGGATTCAACCAAACCCGGATCCTTGCCGATGGTATAAGTAACTGGTGGAAGAAACCCATTCTGGACTTGCTGGTACGGCCGAAGGAAACAAAGCCCCAGGTGGACTTAAATCGCCACCAGCGGGCGCTGAACCTGGCCAATGCTTTTGCCATGAGAGAAGGGGATCGCATGCGCCATCAGGAAGTGCTTCTTATTGACGACATTTGCACAACCGGGACCACTTTTGCGGCTGCGGCGTCGGTCGTACGAAGGTATGGAGGTAAGCCGACGGGCTTGTTTGTTGCCAGCGGCCGTATTGAATAGTTCGGTGAGGTCATGGACCCCACGGACAAAGCCGGGGGCTTGTGGTGAAAGCCAGACACAAGCCTGCTATGACCAGCCCGAGCCTTCATTGGCTGCGTTATCTTAGTCATGATGCGTTCTGGGTGCTTCTCCAGCCCGTTTCGCTGTCGTCTAGCATTAAACAGCAAGCTGGGGTGTTTGCAAGCAGTGTGCTAGGCATGACAAGCTAAGATAGCATTGGCGAGGAGAGATGCCCCTATTGGGTCGCGTTACAAGCCCCATACGGGGTACTGGCAGGGGTTGCCGTTATCGGTGGTAACACCTGCCGCCAAAAAATAAAACGGTTTCCTCCCCATAGCAAAAGCGAGGGGCATCCAACCGTTTGGAAAGTGGTGAAGTGAGATGCTGAAAAATTGTGCGGAGTGCGGAAAGGTCTTCTCCCATCCTACGCAGACGCTTTGTGCTGCCTGCCAGCATGAACAAGCGGAAGACTTTGCCAAGGTCAAGAAATATATTGAAAAGAGGCCGAAAGCGCCCCTCATGGAAGTCGCAGACGAGACCGAAGTTTCTATAGAGACTATCTACGAATATATTCGCAAGGGACGTTTACAGGTTGTTCCGCCCGATGTTGTACTAGAATGCGAGATCTGCGGGAAAAATATAGAACGGGGCAAGTTATGCCACGCCTGTCGCACGAAGCTGAAGCCTGATCCACAGCCGCAGCCCCAGCCCCAGGACGAAGAAACCACGCAGACAGGACGAATGCACATATTGAACAAAATGCGCAATCGGCGTGGAAATTGAACTAAAGCTTCCGCAGAAGGGTACCGATAATACTGATAGAGGGGGAGATGTGGGTGTATAACATCACCAATAAGCCCATTGGACACATTGCCCGGGTATACCAGGATCAGAACCGAGTAAAACCGAACGAAGCGGCTAAATCCACAGCACCGGCCAGTGGCGACAAAGTGACTTTGTCTGCTACGGGTCGCGAAATCAACGCACTGATGAAAAAAGTCGAGAATACACCGGATATTCGACCGGAAGCGGAATCCATAAAACAGGCTGTCAAGTCCGGCCGGTACGATGTCTCCGGAGAGGAGATTGCTTCTTCCATTCTTAAGACCTTAGAGTAGGTGGTTGTATGCAAGCCCATGAAGCCTTACTAGAAGTGCTTCATCATGAGCTGGAGATCTTGGACGAGCTGATCAGACTAGGACGGGACAAAGGCGACAACATCCATGATGAGAAAAAGGTGGCGGCTGTTGCAGTCCAAGAGGAAAAAGCTCTGCAGCGCCTGCAAAAGGCGGAGGCCGATAGGCAGGCGCTCTTTGACGTTGTGGCAACGGGCAGAAGTTTCAGCCAGTGGCTGCATGACCAGGGGCCAGTCCAGGATTCCCTGCGCCCGGCCTGGCAGCAGCTGCAGGAACGATTTCTGGTCTTACAGGATCTGAATGACATCAATATGCAGTTGGTGGAGGAATCTTTGGCCTATATTCAGTTTTCATTGAACCTCTTGACTACGCAGGGGCCAACAACCTACGGGCGCAGAGGCCAGTGCGGGACGACACAGTCAATCTTCAACCGAAAGGTGTAGCCATATGAGGACCACATTTACGGGAATTGAAATTGCCCGTCGCGGTACCACCGCCCAGCAGCGATCCCTAGACACCGTTGCCCACAATGTGGCCAACGCCAATACACCGGGCTATTCCCGGCAGAGAGCAGTCCATGCAGCCAGCAATCCTTTTCCCATGCCTTCTTTGGCACACACACCGGGCAGTGGACAGGTGGGCATGGGCGTTCAGATTCAGGAAGTGACGCAGATGCGCGACCAATTTGCAGAAATGCGTCTTCGTCAGGAATACCATAACCTAGGTTACTGGCAGAGCCAGAAGGATGGCCTGACACAGGTGGAAAGGATATTCAATGAACCATCGGAGCACGCGGTGCATAATGCGCTTGACGAATATTGGAACGCCCTGCAGGATTTGAGCCAGGATCCGGAATCGGAAGCAGAGCGTAACGTCGTTGTACAGCGGGCCCAGGTGCTGACTGGGAATATCCGTCATACCTACAAGCGTCTTGCAGGCCTGCGGGAGGATGTCAATGCTGACGCAGCAGTCCAAATCGACGCCATCAATTCCAAGGCAGAGGAAATCGCCAATCTGAACCGGGAAATCGGAAAAATTGCCAGCACGGGAAATAACCCCAATGATCTCATTGACAAACGAACACTGCTTTTGGAGGAGCTGTCTGAAATCGTGGATATCGACGTTCACGTCGATGATGTCAACATGGCTGCCGTCAGTATCGGCGGCATGCATATTGTGCAGCGGGGTGACGTCAGCCGGCTGGAGGCAGACAACAGCGAAACCGTAACCGAGGGCGTCAATGGAGAGTATCGGCGCCAGGTCATGCGCTGGGAAAGCACTGGCCAGGCAGCGGACATCTCGGGAGGACGGCTCGGAGGCATGCTCGAATTCCGGGACCAAAATATCGAAGAGTACATGTCACAGCTCAACACTTGGGCAGAGGACCTGTATTATTCTATCAATCATGTCCACGGCCAAGGAGAAGTGCATCCGGACGGACAGGAGACATCGCCGAAGGAATTCTTTAGCTTTATCGGCGACGAAGATAACGAGGCAGCCAGGAATATCCAGGTAGCAGCGCATATAGCAGAAGATGTCTGGAATATCCGTGCCAGTTCGCAGCCGGGTGTGGAAGGGAACGGAGAAAACGCCTTGGCCATGGCGGAACTGCGGGCCCATGGTTTGAGTTCTTTGGGCGATGCCGAAGGTTATCTCTTGGATGCCGATGGGGAACGGGTAGTTAGAGATGGGGAGCTTGTACAACTGGGAACCGAAGCTTTTCCTGTTACCAATACCGATGCGACATTGGGTGAACGTTTCAATGCGATCATATCCGGCTTGGGCGTGCGGGCCCAAGAGGCGATGAAGATGGTGGAAACCGAGAAGAGCTTGGTCAATCACCTGCAGAACCTCAAAGAGTCTACTGCAGGGGTGAACCTCGATGAAGAAATGGCTGATATGATCCGCTTTCAACACTCGTACAATGCGTCGGCCCGGATGATGACCGCCATGGATGAAGCACTCGAAACCATTATCAACCGTATGGGGCTTGTGGGACGCTAGGAGGTGTGCGGCCGTGAGGATAACCAATAAAATCGTCAACAACAACATGCTCCGCAATCTCAACCAAAACATGCGCCGTCTTGATGAGGTCAACCAGCAGCTGGCTTCAGGAAAAAAGGTCAGCTTTCCATCGGATGACCCCATCGCTGCCGGTTCGATTATGCGCCTGCGGTCCTCTCTGCACGAGAACGAACAATACCTTCGCAATGTTAAGCAAGGGGTATCTTGGCTGCATGCAACGGATTCGGTGCTGCAGGATGCGACAGATATGATGCACCGCGCCCGGGAACAGACTGTCTACGGCGCCTCGGGGACCCTGGACGAAACAGATCGGAAAGCGCTGGCCGATGAGGTTGGCCAGCTGTTCGACAATATGGTGCAGCTAGGCAACTCGACCCACGGCGGGAAGCAGCTTTTCTCGGGGCAGAGAACGCGCGAGACTACCTTTGAAGAAAAGGACTTAGACGGGGTGGTAGAGAGTATCCAGAGCCTAAACACAGCCATTGAAGGCATGGAGGACGATTTCCCGGACCTGTCCGACGAGTTGCAGTCGCGGTTGGAAGGACAGTTGGAAGAACACGGGTTGATCGAGCCGGGAGAGACGGCAGCGGATTTTGAATCTGCCAACCAAGAAGCCGACGCTGTTTCCGCATTTTTGGCGGACCTGCCTGGAGTAATCCTGGAGGCGCGCGACGACGGCTTGGAAACTGACGAACGGGATGCGTTAGACGAGCTTCTGCGGGAGCAGCCCATCCATTTCTTCGGCTATGGCAATACCTTTGTTTCGTATCATGGAGGTATGGAGGATAATGAGACAGCGTATCTGACCCGTGAAATTGGAGTGAATGTTAACATACCGCTGAATGTGTTAGGAAATGATGCGTTCGGTGATGTCTTTGAGGTCATGGCAAAAGCCTATCATTATTTGGACGACGGCAACGCGGAAGGACTGAGCAGTGACGTTCTCGGCGAATTCGATGATGCGATGGATAATCTGTTGGGATATTGCTCCGAGGTCGGTGCCAAGACAAATCGCCTTGAGTTGGCGGAACAGCGCCTGTCTGACTTGAAGGTCAATCTGACCGCGCTTTTCAGTGATTCCCACGATGTGGACGTGGCGGAGGCCATTATGCATTTGAAAAACGAAGAAAACACCTATAGAACGGCTTTATCAGTGGGAGCTCGGATTATCCAGCCGTCGTTAGTGGATTTTCTGCGCTAGAGGGGTGGTAGGGTGTGCGTCTGGACATTGATATCCGGCTTCCCAGTCACGAAATCCACTATACATGGCCTCAATTGGAGATAGACAAACAATGGCCTCGACTGGATATCACTACATACGGTCCGGAGTTGACCATTGACAGCAGCGACGCGCGGGAGGATCTCGGCTATGGCGACTACCGCCATTTCGCAAAAGCAGCGGCATCTCGCGGCAGAGAAGCTGCGCTGGAAGCCACCGCCCGTTGGGCCAGGGATGGAGATCGCATGCAGAGGGATCTGCAGCCTGAAACGATACCCCGTTTGGCTAGGGAGCGGACAGCCGGCGATCTTCCAGAGCTCAATGTGCAAGCGGCCCCAAAGCGGCGGCCGCGCATTGAAGCCGCCTATGACTATGACATGGTCTGGCATGTCGGAGAGGCGGCCATCGTCTTTGATGTTGATCCTCCCCATATCCTCTGGCGCAGGGGAGCGGTGCAGGTGAATGCCGTGTCGAGACAGGGGTGCAAACTTGACGTTAGAGGGTGACATGTGTGAAATTGGAAACGGCTGCCTTTGGCTCGGTGGAAGTGACAGAGGATGAAGTAATCCATTTTACCAGCGGTATCCTGGGATTTCCAGGCCTGAAGCGCTATGTCCTGTTGACCCAGGACAATACGCTGTTTAAGTTTCTGCAGGCTGTGGACGATCCGGAGCTGACATTCGTGATGATCATGCCGGAGCTGGTTCGCAGCGATTATTCTTGTCCTTTAGGTCAAGAGCATGCCGAAGAACTGTGTTTGGAGCATGCCGACGATGCTGAGGTATACTGCATTGTAACCATTCCGGATAACCTAGCGGACATGACTGTCAACCTCCAGGCTCCCGTGATCATCAACACGAAGCAGCGGCTGGCCAAACAGGTTGTTCTCTTAGAAAGCCATTACCATACGCGCCACAATGTCCTGGCGGAAATGCAGCAGAGTGCCTTTGAACATAAGCGGCAGTCGTCATATGACGATTCATCCACGAGGGATGCTCAAAGCGGCGCATAGGAGGCGGCCGTGTCCCTCGTGGTCCAGGGAGGGCTGATGGATGTTAGTGCTAACCCGAAAGACGGATCAGGCTATCATGATCGGCGATGCGATTAAAGTCGTTGTGGTGGAAATTCGAGGGGATCAGGTGAAGTTAGGCATCGAAGCGCCGCGAGAGGTGGCGATTCACCGCCGAGAGGTGTATGAGGACATTCAGCGCGAAAACCGGCGTGCAGCTTTGAAAAAACCGGTCGATGTGGAAGCACTTGACGAACTGCTGCAGCAGGAACGCTCGTCAGAGGATTCCAATAAGGGATAATGAAAATTTCCCTGCTTAAAGTTTTTCCGTGGCGGTTCGATACGAGGAATACACCAATAGATTATTTGGGGGGAAAGCTATGTCGCTGCGCACGAATTCTTCCAGCCAGTCCAATGCCCAAGAGTTAGCAGCCCGAACAGATCGAACACGAGCCAATGGCGGGCGTCCAGCACAGGATACACAGGGTGATGCCAAAGATCTGCAGTCCCAGCCCGGCAGGACAGAGCCCGACCACTATTCGATGGAAGATTTGACAGAAGCCGTGGAAAGCCTGAACAAAGCAGTGGAGGCAGTGGATCGCGGCCTGGAATTCGAAATACACGAGCCGACCCAGCGAATATTGGTTCGAGTTATGGACAAGGCGCAAGATGAAGTGATTCGCGAGGTGCCGCCCGAGAAAATCTTGGACCTAGTGGCCGAACTGCGGGAGTTGGTAGGTATCTTGGTCGACCGCAGGGTGTAAATGCAGTGACAAAGGAGTGGATGTACCGTGAGCGCCAATGCATACCAGGTGTACAGAAAAACCCAAGTGTCCACGGCTTCGCAGGGCGAACTTCTCATTATGCTGTTCGACGGGGCGATAAAATTCGCCGGCCAGGCCAAGGAGCTGATCGAGCAGAGGAACTATGAGGCGGCCAACGAAAAACTAATCCGAACCCAAGACATCGTCCATGAGCTGATCTCGTCGCTGAACCTTGATACCGGCGAAATTGCCCAAAGCCTTTACCAACTCTACCGCTACATGTATGACCGCCTGGTGGAAGCTAACCTTCAGAAAAAAACGGATCCGCTGCAGGAAGTGCTGCATATGCTGGCAGAACTCCGCGACACATGGCGGCAGGTGGTTGATCAGTCATGAAGGAAATGGAAGAGAAGCTGGATGCTCTGATGGCGGCTTATGGGCGTCAACTCCATGCTTACAGATCGGTGGAAAATGCCGCCGAACAGGAACGGAGCCTGATTGCAGAGGGCGATATGGATCGCCTTTTGCCGCTGTTGCAGGCAAAAGGGGAAACCATGGAAGCTGCCCGTGCTGAAGACGCAGAAATCCAACGCATCCAACAGCAGTTGGCTGCCGTGTTTGCATTGGAGACATTCACAGTTTCCGGTGTCTTGGAAGGTGCACCCGCTAGGTATCGACAGCGCCTGCAGGCATTGGCCGAGCGTATTCAGGAAGTGGTGGACGCCCTCGAACAACTGGAAAGGAACGAAAGCGAACTGGAGGGGCAGTTGCGGGAGTTGGCCGATACACACCAGGGGACGGGGCGGATATCCCAGAGCGCGGTGCGGCAGAGAGCGCGGCGGGCCTACAGGAAGGAGAAACCGTGAAAAGCTGTCATGAAGAGCTTTTGTGTTGGGAAAATGCACACTATTTTTTCAAAAGGTTTCTTTTTTCTTGACAACAGGTGCCAGGGTGTGCTACCGTATATGTACCGGAAGCAGAAACGTGGCCGGTGAACTCGATTTAGGAGGAATGTTTATCAATGCTAGGCAAAGTTAAGTGGTTTAATGCGGAAAAAGGCTACGGATTTATTGAACGTGAAGATGGCGGCGATGTGTTTGTGCACTTTTCGGCCATCCAGGAGGAAGGTTTCAAGTCGCTAGAGGAAGGCCAGAGTGTGGAATTTGACATCGTCGAAGGCGAGCGCGGGCCACAAGCTTCCAATGTAACCAAACTATAACGAACGCCTAAAGGACTGGTGCTGACCAGTCCTTTTATGATCTCTGCGGGGCTCGGGTCCCCGCCGTGACGCCGTGGGGAGGAATTTCTGCCTCCACCGGGAATCATAATGAGTAAGGGTGGCAGTACACCTCAGAACAGAAGGAGTGGGTTGTATGGCTTCGATTAATACGATCGTAAAGGGCAAGAACTTGGATATCACTCCCGCCTTGCGCAGCTACGCAGAAAAGAAAGTAGCCAAATTCGACAAGTTTCTCAACGACGAGCAGCAGGTTACGGCAGAAGTTATGATGCGCACCGAACGGGGACACCACATTGCAGAAATAACCATCGATCTATCAGGTCTGATCCTACGAGGTGTAAGCAAAACCGGGGACATGTACGCGTCGGTGGACGGCGCTATTGAGAGGATTGAGCGCCAGTTCAACAAATTCAAAACCAAGATCCAGCGTAAGTTCCAAGGGCCCAAGCTGAGCGAGCTACCCAATGACTTGACGACGGATTCCCAGGACACCGTCAACGGGCCCCGCATTGTACGGACGAAGCGATTTGCCTTCAAGCCCATGGATGTGGAAGAAGCCGTGATGCAGATGGAGCTTCTCGGGCACGACTTCTTTGCTTTTCTCAACTCAGGAACCGAAGAGGTCAATGTGGTCTATAAGCGCAACGACGGCAACTATGGGCTGATTGAACCAGAGCTCTAGGGATGTGTCCATGTTCCCGTTTTCGGCTTTGGACCGGCACGGTCGCGGCCGCTTCAGCAACACGTTCCTGCCTGGAAGGTGATTAAGTAATGGGGGATATCTCGGCTCTGGTGGTGTTTGAAGGAGCTCCAGGACCCAGCACAATAGAACAGGACTTCTTTGCCGTCCGCCGAGGTGTGGTCCTTGACCAACTCGAGCAGGCGCACATGGCTGGAATACGACGCCGCATTCTGTGCACGCCCGATCCGCAGCTGCAAAAAGATGCGGCAGCTGCCGGTGCCGAAGTGGATTGTGAGTCCGTTTCCGAGCACCCGTTTCATTTCGGGCAGCGACTGCGGGAGGTCGTAGAACGTCGTCATCTGACACGAGTCCTTTACATGGGGGGAGCCTCGGCTCCCCTTATTTCTGCCCAGGATTTCCGGCTCCTGCTTTCGTTAATGGACAGCCATGATCACGTTGTCGTAGCGAATAACTATTATTCAGCCGACATTGTCGGGTTTGCTCCGACTTCGGTACTGTCCCGAGTTACACTGCCGGCTATGGACAACTCACTGCCCTATATCTTGGTTCACGAGGGCGGTTTTCGCAGCGTCAGCGTCCCCCGCCAGCTGTCTTTGAATTTTGATATCGATACGCCCGGCGATCTGCCGATTTTGGCGTCGCACCCGGGTGTTGGGCGGCATACGGCGTTAGCGCTGCAGCAGATTGAACTGGATACCGGCCGGTGCCGGCTGATCCAGCAGATTCTCTACGACCCGTTGGCTGAGATTGTAATATTCGGCCGAGTGGGGGCGGCTTTGTTTCAGTTTCTGGACAAAGAAACGCGCTGCCGTGTCAGGCTCTATTCTGAAGAGCGCGGCATGAAAGCGCTGGGAAGGGACGCGCGCGGCGAGGTTTGCTCTCTTATGGCTGCCCTCATTCAAGAACTGGGGTATGAAGCCTTTTTTCAGTTATTGGGTTCCGCAGCCGCCGGTGCTGTGTTGGACAGTCGCGTTCTTTTCGCCCACTGGAAGTGGCAGCTGGACCGGGACGATCGCTTTCACTCCGATTGGGGACGAAGTGAACGTATTCGGCACCGCGGTCTGCGGCAGTTTACCGAAGCTGCCCTGCGGGCCCCCATACCCGTTCTCCTTGGCGGCCACAGTTTAGTGGCCGGAGGTCTGTGGACTCTCATGGATGCCGGGCTTCGTAAGGGATGGCACCACTGAGCCTCTTTGGGAGAACCCATGGAGCTCCGAAGCCGCCGATGAGTTTTGCAGCGACCCATGGCCGTTCTGTGTTAGAATGGGCGCGACTATGGTGAAGGTGTGCCGTCGAATCGGCGGTTCAGCTCTTTTTGCTGGGATACGTCTATACAGCAGGTCTGCAGGAGATCTTGGGTGGGTAGACTAAATATGCTGCATGCTTTCAACCGGCGGCAGCAGGTGTTTTTGCTGCAGGTGTTGAATTGTCTGGAAACCGTTTTTGAGACGCTGCACTGCAGCCATGACAGATAGACAGGGTGAAAGCAGACATAGGGGCAGGGGACAGAGGACGGCGTGCGGCTGCGAAGGATTTTAGTGTGGTGCGGGCGGTGTTTTTGATGTTGACCTGTGTACCTGCCGTGCGGCGTGCTTCTTAAAGGCCTTGATTATTGGGGATTGGGGAATGATATTTTTCTTTTTCCAACGCCGCACGGAGAGTGATAGTGACGGCCGTTGTCTCGGGGCCGTCTGCGGGCCCAAAAAGGAGTGGGAAAGACATTGATAGAGTTTCTGAAGAAAATGTTTGATGGCAGTGCCAAGGAACTGCAGCAGCTGCGGGAAGAGGCTGATGTCATCAGCGACTGGGAGCCAGAGATCAAAAAGCTCAGCGATGCAGAACTGCGGCAGTGCACGGAGACCTTTCGCCGACGGCTCGAAGAAGGCGAAGCGCTGGAGGATATCCTACACGAAGCGTTTGCCGTCGTCCGGGAAGCTTCTGTCCGGACATTGGGCATGCGTCATTTTGATGTGCAGCTTATGGGCGGCGTTGTGCTTCACCAGGGCCGCATTGCAGAGATGAAGACCGGTGAAGGAAAAACACTGGTGGCAACGCTGCCGGTGTATCTAAACGCGCTTACCGGCCGTGGTGTCCACATCATTACCGTCAATGATTATCTGGCTAAACGTGACGCTGAATGGATGGGAGCGATCTACGAGTTCCTCGGCTTAGAGGTAGGGGTTGTGGTTCATGGACTCGATTTCGAGCAACGCAAACAGGCTTATGCCGCCGATATCACCTACGGCACCAACAACGAGTTCGGCTTTGACTATCTGCGGGACAACATGGTACTATCGGAAGAACAAATGGTTCAGCGGGACATGCACTATGCGATCATTGACGAGGTCGACTCGATTTTGATCGACGAGGCTAGAACGCCCCTGATCATATCGGGTGCTGCCAGTGACTCCACACGTCACTACAGTCTATTTGCCCAAATTGCGCCTCAACTGAAACGGGAAGAAGACTACACGGTGGATGAAAAGGTGCGGTCGGTGGCCCTGACAGAAGAGGGCGTGGCGCACGTCGAGAGCATACTGCGCATCGAAAACCTATTCGATGATCGTCATTTCGAACTCAACCACTATCTGAACCAAGCGTTGAAAGCCAAAGAACTCTACGTCCGGGATCGGGACTATGTGGTGAAAGACGGAGAAGTGACTATCGTCGACGAGTTTACGGGACGGCTGATGCCGGGCCGGCGCTATTCGGACGGCCTCCACCAAGCGATTGAAGCCAAGGAAAACGTCCGCATTGCCCAAGAAAGCCAAACCTTGGCCTCGATAACGTATCAGAACTACTTTCGGATGTATGACAAACTAGCTGGTATGACCGGTACGGCAAAGACCGAGGAAGAGGAGTTCCGCCGCATCTATGGCATGGATGTCGTTGTCATTCCAACGAATGAACCTATGATCAGAGAGGACCACCCGGATGCCGTTTACAAGACGGAAGAGTCCAAATTCGACGCCGTCGTCGAGGATATTGCCCAATGCTATGAACGGGGCCAGCCGGTGCTGGTCGGAACTATTTCCATTGAAAAGTCAGAACATCTGAGCAGACGTTTGAAGAAGCGAGGCGTACCGCATCAAGTATTAAACGCCAAGCACCACGAAAAAGAGGCCGAGATCATCAAAAATGCCGGGCAAAAAGGCATGGTGACCATTGCCACCAACATGGCGGGCCGCGGGACAGACATTGTCCTCGGTGAGGGCGTCACAGATCTCGGCGGCCTGTATATCATCGGTACGGAACGCCACGAATCCCGCCGCATCGATAACCAGCTCCGGGGACGCTCCGGCCGGCAGGGAGATCCCGGAGAATCACGTTTTTATGTTTCTCTAGAAGATGATTTGATGCGGCTGTTTGGTTCCGAGAAGGTCAGTGGATTGATGGACCGCTTGGGCTGGGATGATGGGCAAGCCATCGAACATCCCCAGATAAGCCGCTCGATAGAAGGAGCGCAGAAGAAGGTAGAATCCCGCAACTTCGAGATCCGCAAACAGGTGCTGGATTTTGATGATGTCATGAACAAGCAGAGGGAAGTCATCTACGAACAGCGGCGTGCCGTTTTGCGCTCGGAACGTATTGGCGACCAGATCCAGACGATGTTTGACGAAGTCATGCAGGGGATCGTTGACCAGTTCTGTGATGCAAAGATGCTCTCAGAGGACTGGGACTTTGACGCTCTCAAGCAGCGGTATAAAGAAATAATCGGCACGGACTTGGACATGGCCAATGCGGAGCTGGAGAAGAAGAAACCGCAGGAAATCAAGGAGCTGTTGGTGGAGAAAGGCCGGGAAGCCTATGCCCGCCGGGAAGCCGAGTTAGGGTCGGAGTCCATGCGGAGAATGGAGCAGATGGTCCTCCTGCAGATTATTGACAAAAAATGGATGGAACACCTGCGGGCCATGGACGATCTGCGGGAAGGCATTGGATTGCGTGCTTACGGCCAGCGCGATCCGTTGATGGAATATCGTTTTGAAGCATTTGAGATGTTTAAGGGCCTTATTCAAAGCATTCAGGAGGACTGTCTGAAGCTGCTGTTCCGTGTGGAAGTGGTTGACAAGGAGGCGCCCCGGCGGCGTCAATCCGAGGACCACCTTCAAAAGGCACAGACCAATCGCGCCGCCGATGGTACCATCCAGGAAACCGGGCAGCGTACCACCGGTGAGAAGATCGGACGCAATGATCCCTGCCCCTGCGGCAGCGGCAAGAAATACAAGAAATGCTGCGGCCGCTAAAGACGACTCGAGGAGGTTTTTCGATGATACAGTTGGAACTAGGAGATATTAAGAGCCAATGCCAAGACTTGAAGCGGCGGCTTTTGGAAATGAGGGAATATCTTTGACATTCCTGGGCTGGAAAGTCGCAGCCAGGAAATCGATGCAATGATGTCGGAACCGGGATTCTGGGATGATCAGGCCGAAGCAGATAGGCGGGTGCAGGAGACAAAGCGTATCAAGCCGGTCTTGGAGCGCTATCGCCAAGTGTGGTCGCAGTGGGAAGAGTTGGAACTGCTGCTCGAAATGGTGGAGGAAGAACCGGACAGCGGTCTCCGGGAGGAACTGGAGCAGCAGCTGCAGACTGTGGAAGACAATGTCGCCGAGTTGGAACTGAATGCGATGCTCAGCGGCGATTACGACGGCAATAACGCCATTCTTTCCATCCATCCCGGAGCCGGCGGCACGGAATCGCAGGATTGGGCACAGATGCTGCTGCGTATGTACACTCGCTGGGCTGAACAGCGGGGATATGCTGTCAAAACCTTGGATCTTTTGCCCGGTGATGAGGCTGGTATCAAAAGCGTAACGCTGTTGATCGAAGGAAACTACGCCTATGGTTACCTGAAGGCCGAGAAAGGAGTCCACCGCCTGGTCCGAATATCGCCTTTCGATTCGTCAGGGCGCCGCCACACCTCATTCGCTTCGGTGGATGTGGCACCCGACGTGGAAAGCGATACGGAAGTGGATATCCGGCCCGATGATCTGCGTATTGATACCTTTCGATCCAGCGGTGCGGGCGGGCAGCATGTGAACACGACCGATTCAGCCATTCGCATCACGCACCTGCCCACCAATATTGTGGTATCATGCCAAAGTGAGCGTTCACAGCATGCCAACAAGGATTCGGCGATGAAGATCCTTCGTTCGAAGTTGGCAGATCGAAAGCTGGAGGAACAACAGGCGAAAATGGATGAGCTCAAGGGAGAACAGGGCGAAATCGCCTGGGGAACCCAGATCCGTTCCTATGTTTTCTGTCCTTACACCATGGTCAAAGACCACCGTACCAATACCGAAGTAGGCAATGTGGATTCTGTCATGGATGGTCAGATCGATCCGTTCATTGAAGCATATCTGCGGAGCCAAAGCCAAAGTTGAGCAGGGGCTTTCTCCATGCACGCTGTGGAGAAAGCTTTTCTCAGTGCATGTGAGGCTGGCCGTTTCGGCCGATGCTGGATATCGCCGGTGCCGGAGACATGATGGCTGTGAGTATTTCGCACCTTTTGCCGGATTTTTTGCAGTGACTGAATCGATACGTCTATAGTCAGGTCGGGGAAGAGAGGATGAGAACAGCGCCATGGCGAAACGGATTCTCTGGGCGTTTGTTTTATTATCAGCCGTCATCGGCATAGCCGTTGCAATGGATCGCATGCAGGTGGAATCCCAAAATCGCCAGGTGGAAATGGTTTTTGACTTGGCGTCGGCACAACAGCTGGCTGCTGTGAGCGATCAGGAACTTTCCCAGGTACTCCGGGCCTTGGCCGATGCGGGCGTGCATTCTGCGGCTGTCCTTCCCCGGACCGTCGCCGAGTATGGCGTGGCGGGCCGTCGTATTCCCGATCCGATTCATGGGTTCTGGCAGGACAACCACCAATATCGGGAGCTCTTGAGTGTCCAGCCGGTAGGCTTCTGGGAAGAAGATCTTGAGGCGGTGGCAGATGCCGGTTTGGGTGTGGTTCCGAGGATAGGCAATCCCCCTTGGGACCAGGAGCAGATGTGGGAACAGGCGGCTGTCTATGATCCCCACCTGGTTGTTTTCGGAGGCCGCCAAGCGCCGGGCTATCCAGACCAGTTGCAGCAAACGGCAGAGAAACTCGCAGAACTGGGAGCTTATGCCGGCGTCGTCGAGTTCGCCGCCCAACAGGGTATCGAAGCGATAGCACAGTCCGACAGGGCGGTGCGGGTACACGGAATTACTGCACCGGAAATGCGCCGGCTGAGCCCGGAAAGGGTTATTGCCCGCTATATGCGGGCTGTTCGTGAGCGCAACATTCGGGTGCTGTACCTGCGCGGGTTTGTTGACGAACCGGCAGACTGGGATCGGACGCTACAGCTTGTGGACACATTAAGTTTGTCATTAACCGAAGAAGGCTATGGCTTAGGTTTTGCTGCGCCTTTTTCGCAGTGGTCCGTGTCTCGCGCGGTATTGTGGACGGCATGGTTGGGGCTGGCTGCAGCCACGGCGCTGTTTATCGGCCTGTGGTGGGTACTGCCATTTCCAGGGGAGTTAGTGCTGGCCGGGTTGGTATGGATCGGCATTGCGTTGGTCTCCTTGTACGATCTTAGACTGGCACAGACGGGAGCGGCCTTGGCGGCTGCCGTGATCTTTCCTAGTTTAGCCGTTGTCCGGTTTCCTTACTTGCCGGGCCCTCGTCTGCGTTTGATGGCCGAAACGATCGCAGTGTCGTTGGCTGGCGCTTTGATCGTCACCGTCAGCCTCAGTGATACTGACTTCATGATCAAACTGTCGGAGTTCCGGGGTGTGAAACTGATGCACGTGGCTCCTGTAGCCTTTGCGGCAGTGTATGGCTTGTTCTGGCGGCAAGTGCCTGTGCGGCGCTGTGCCCTGGTGGTCCGTCGGGGTGAAGCGCTTTGGAATCAGAAGGTAGCTGTCAAGCACCTCATCCTAGGGGCCGCTGCTGCAGGGATCGGTTTTGTGTATCTGCAGCGCACGGGAAACTTCGGCCTGCCGGTCATGGAATGGGAAATACAGATGCGCGAAATGCTGGAACGCGTCCTTTTAGCCCGTCCCCGCTCTAAAGAACTGTTCCTCGGTCACCCTGCCCTGTGGTTGGCCGGCCTCTCCCAGGGGCGATGGTCCTGGTGGCTGCCTCTGGCAGCCATAGGCCAACTCAGCCTTGTCAACAGCTTCACGCATATCCATACACCGCTGCTGGTAAGCGGCCTGCGCACTCTATATGGGCTGATTCTTGGCCTGATACTGGGTTGGCTTCTGGAGCTCATCTGGAAGCGCACAAAAGGATGGTGGGCCTATGATCGCATTGTGCGGCTATTTCGGGTTCGCTAACTGGGGCGATGAAGCGATTTTGGAAGCCATGTGCCGCCAATTGGAGTCCTTGGGGGTTCCCCGGTATCAGATCACTGTACTGTCCGGCGATCCTGCTTTCACCGAAGCAATGCATGGGACGAAGGCAGTGTACCGCTATGACCGACGGGCTATTGTCCGTCTGCTGCGAAGGGGCCCAGCGGTCGTCAGCGGCGGAGGATCCCTGCTGCAGGATACCACAAGCTGGCGCACGATTCCATACTATCTCGGTGTCCTTGAGTTGGCCCGGTTGTTTCGCTGTCCCACAGCGGTGTATGCCCAGGGAATCGGACCCGTCCATAGGCGGCTGTACCGGCGGTGGGTGGGCAGAGCCTTCCGCTTTGTCCATGCCGGTTCCGTCCGGGATGCGGCCAGCCGCCAGTGCGTCCTGCAATGGGGCGGCCGTCCGGAGAACTGTGAACTGGCCGTTGATCCGGTGTATTCGCTGTCATCGGCGTCTATGGGTGCTGGCCATCGTGACGACCGCACCCTGCTTATAAACCTTCGGCCCGTGGCAGGGAAAGAGCCGGATATGCAGCTGTGGCGGAAGCTCTTGACTCTGTGGCAGTCTTCCGGATGGCGGATCACCTTTGCAGCACTAGGTCCTGGCGATGAAGAGATGGGAGCACGGCTTAGTGCCGAGGCAGAACTGGTGGATCTGCGCATCCGGCGCCCCGAGAACTTGGATGAAGTGATGGGATTGTTTGCAGCACACACAGCAGCTGTATGCATGCGCCTCCATGGCCTGTTGTTTGCTGCCGTTACAGGTTGTCTCCCCCTGGGCATATCGTATGATCCGAAGGTAGAGGCTGCGGCAGAACAACTGGGCATCGAGGCTGTATCCATGGGCGAAGTCTCTCTGTTGGGGCCGCAGTTGGATGCGCTGTGGCAGCATCGAGAGGAAAACCGGTCTGCCTTGAGCAGCAGGGTGCAGCAGTTGAAGCTGCTCGAAAAGCACAACCAAAACGTACTGCGATCCGTTCTGCAGCCATCGGGAAGGCGTTGATGCAGGCAGAATGGGAGGAAAGGATTTACTGTCCATGCAGATTCTAGGTGTTCCCGTGAACCGTGTGACCATGGATGAAGCTGTCAATTGCGTTGAAGCTTTCATTGCAGACCGCCGTCGCCCCCATTTGGTTGTAACCGCCAATTCAGAGATGGTGATGCGTGCCAACGAAGATCCGCTCTTGGCACACATTATGCAGCGGGCCGACTTGGTGGTACCCGATGGTATTGGTGTGGTTTGGGCAAGCCGTCTTCTCGGTGAGCCTCTAGGAAGCCGCGTGCCGGGCATTGAACTCATGCACAATCTGCTGTCGCGGTCGGCGGAACGGGGATGGAATGTGTTCCTATTGGGCGCCGAACCGGGTGTAGCTGAAAGAGCGGCTTCCAACATGCAGCAGGCCTTTCCTGGTCTATCCATTGTCGGATGCCGGCACGGGTATTTCCATCGCCGGGATGAGGAAGAGATCGTCGCTGCACTGCAGGCCAGTTCAGCAGACATTCTATTCTTGGCCTTAGGTGTTCCCCGGCAGGAAAAATGGGCAGCGGCTCACTTGGGGCGACTGAACATCCCGTTGGCCATGGGTGTGGGCGGAAGTTTCAATGTCTGGGCGGGCCTGGAGCGTAGGGCTCCCCAGTGGATGCAGAAAGCGGGAATGGAATGGCTCTACCGTCTGCTGAAACAACCCGCCCGCTGGCGGCGCATGGCCGTATTGCCGCAGTTTGTTCTCTTGGTATTGTGGACAAAGCTGCAGTCTGCTGTTTCCCGGAGCGGAACTTGATCGTGCTTGTTTTGCGGCTGGTCAGGTGTACGGCCGAACCGTGATTCGTCTGGCGTGCAACACGCAAGAACTTCTAGTCGAGCCGCCTTTGTCCAGCGCAAGCACTATCGGATTGGCCGAATCCTAGAAAAGGAGCCGCCCGCAAATGAAGCATTCGATGCGAAAGCCTATTACAGATGTGATCGGTGTCATGATCGGTGTTGCCATAACAGCTTTCGGCCTGGCCTGGTTTCTGATACCGAACCAAATTGCTGCAGGCGGTGTGGCTGGACTTGCCACGATCATCTATTATGTTTTCGATCTACCGGTAGGCGTGAGTATGCTGGCACTGAACACGCCTTTATTTATTGCCACACTGAAGATTATTGGAGTTGGCTTTGGTGCCAAGACTATCCTGGGGGCCGTCTCCCTATCTATCTTGGTTGACGTCTTCTCATGGTATGCAGAGCCGATTACCGAAGACCCTCTGCTGGCAGCGGTGTACGGCGGAGTCCTGGCTGGAATCGGTCTAGGCCTTGCCTTTCGCTGCGGCGGTTCCACAGGCGGTACCGATATGGCCGCACAGATTCTCTCCCGCTACATTGCCACCAGTGTGGGACAGGCACTGCTGTTGGTGGACGGAGTGATCATAGTGCTGGCGGGCATTGTCTTCGGACCGGAAATGGCTCTTTACGCACTTGTGGCTGTCTTTGTCACCATGAAAGCCGTGGATGTGGTGCAGGAGGGGCAATCCTACGCCAAGGCCGTGTTCATTATTTCCCGGCATCCTGAGGAGATGGGCAAGGCGATCTTGTTCGGACTAGACCGCGGAGCCACAGGTCTTCGTGCCCGTGGTATATACACCAACGCTGAGCGGGAAGTTATCTTTGTGATCGTAGCGCGCTCGGAAATTGCGAAGTTGAAGGAAATAGTCCACGAAAATGACGCCAAAGCGTTTTTTGTCATTGCCGATGTCAACGAAGTCTTGGGAGAAGGCTTCAAACGATTGAGTACTTGAATACAACCGTCCTTCGGCAAAAGGCTGGACTGTAGTTTGTGAGCCCGGGGGCGGCGGTGTGGCGTTTATTGGGCTGGCCGAAGGAACTGCGGTCCGGCTGAGAAGCATTGGACAAACAGAAGGGAAACCGGTAGAATAGAATGGAATCAAAACGATTATCAGAGGCGTAACCGAAGAAAGATTCGGTGCGTAATCGTCACCAAAGGTGGCACGTACAGCAATCTAAGAGGCGGTGATCTTTTGTTTAAGCGTTGGCGGGGATTATTGGTACTTTTTGCTGTTTTCTTGGCCGCTGGGGCAGTATTTGGCATGGTCTACCCCCACGTTTGGGCCAGTGATGAAACCAGCGGCGAAATGGGAACGCTCATGGAAGTGGTGGGACTGTTAAACAATCGCTATTATTATCAGCCCGTTAATACCCTCGACTTAATCGACAGCTATAATCGCCAGGGAACCATCAACGGTATGCTGCGGGAGGCGGTGGAAGATCCCTACACCCGGTATATGAGTCCGCAGGCATTCGAGCAGATGATAACCACTACGCGGGGCGAGTACGGCGGAATCGGTATTGTAGTGGGTATGCAAGATGGTGAACTTACGGTGATCTCTCCGTTTAAGGGAACGCCCGGTGATGAGGCCGGACTTCGATCAGGAGACAAAATTCGGGCGATCGACGGCCGCCCCACCACGTATATGAGTCTCGATGAGGCGGTTGGTCTGATGCGGGGTCCTCAAGGCGAGGACATCACCCTCACCATCGGCCGCAATGATGAAGAGTTCGATGTTCACATTGTACGGGATATCATTGATGTGGTTTCGGTGGAAGAACCGATTTTAATGGAAAACGACATCGGCTATATTGAACTGACGACGTTTTCGGAACGTACCCACCGCGAGATGCAGGAGGCGCTCGAGCAGCTTGATGATATGGAAGCCAAAGGGCTGGTCCTAGATTTGCGCTTCAACCCCGGCGGTACACTGAATGCGGCTGTGGAAGTCACTGATTTGTTCGTCGGTGAAGGCGCATTGGTATACCTTGAAGACCAGGACGGCAATCGGGCACCCTATGAGGCCCAAAAGGAAGGTACTAGGGAACCAATGCCCATGGCCGTGCTGATCAACGGATCAAGCGCCAGTGCGTCGGAGATTGTCGCCGGTGCCCTGCAGGACAATGATTTGGCCGTATTGGTTGGAACGCAGACCTTTGGCAAGGGCTTGGTGCAGTCTGTGCACCAACTCCGGGACGGAAGTGCCCTGAGCCTTACTGAACAGGCGTATCTGACCTCCGGCGGCCGCAATATCGATGCCAAGGGTATAGAACCCGACATTATCGTCGAGATTGACGAAGACAAGGAAGAAGAACTCTATTTGGGAGAAGAGGACGTGACGGATAAGCAGTTGGAAAAGGCCTTGGAGATTGTGGCTGAGAAACTGTAGTATTCTCATCACCCCGGCGCTGAGCCGGGGTGATGGTTGTGTTTTTCGCCAGGTTCTGGAGGTGTGGCGGACCATGGAGGTTTTGTCGGAACTGGTGGCTTTGATTGCCGAGAACATGCCGCGCATGTTTCTTGATACGGGCTATCTAATCATCATCGCCATCGTCCTTTTTCTTGTTCACAGCCAGTACAAACGTGTCCAATCCATGGAAAGCCAGATGTTCGGGCTGCGCAGGCGTTTTCCTTGGAAGGACACAATCGGCGCATTAGGTTACGGTCTGCTGGGCGGCGTACTGGCTACGGCGCTGTTTCTGCTGCTGGGCATATCGCTTTCCGGGACAGGTATCATCTATCTGTGGTTTGTGGCCGTCGCACTCGTTCTGATTCATCCCCGGTTCATGTGCTTTGCCTACGCGGGCGGCATTGTAGGCCTTTCGCACCTTGTGTTCGGCTTTCCCGATATCCATGTGGCAGCGGTGATGGCATTGGTAGCAATTCTTCATCTGGTGGAGGCACTGCTCATCCGAGTGCATGGATACCAAGATCCCACGCCATTGTACGTTAAACACCGCGATGGGCGGGTTGTAGGCGGTTTTTCCATGCAGAAGTTCTGGCCGCTGCCGTTCATTGCCCTTGTGGCAGCCGTGATCGCGGACGGAGCCGTGGATTTTGGTACTGTGCAGATGCCCGACTGGTGGCCCCTGCTTGAGCCGGGCCTGGATGTCCCGGGCGGTCATGCCATGGTCTATATGATGTTTCCTGTGATCGCCGCTTTGGGTTACGGAGACATGGCCGTCACGTCCACGCCGCGTTCGAAGGCGAAAGGTTCCTCGCTGCAGCTGTTTTGGTTCAGTAGTGTACTGCTTATGCTGGCGGTCGCAGCTGCTTTTGCACCCCTCCTGTCTTGGGTGGCGGCTTTGTTTTCACCACTGGGCCATGAGTGGGTTATCCACCAAGGTCAGAAACGGGAACAGGCAGCTCCCCCAATCTTCACCGATGAACACGGTTTCATGGTTCTTGATGTATATCCGGGCTCGCCCGCCGATACCATGGGCCTACGGCCCGGCGACGTGATCCGCAGCATCAACGGATTTCCGGTTCACGAACCCGCGGATTTGATTGAACAGATGCATCCCTGGGTCATCGATCCAGTGTTTGAGGTGGAAAACATGATTGAACAGCGCGAGGTGCGGACTGTGTCGTATAAAGGAAAGCTTCCGCCCATCGGCATTATTCCGGTACCGAATCCCATGCAGTCGAGCTATGTCAAGCTCGGCGAACGAACACTGTTGTCGCGGCTGCATGATGTCATCCGCGGTGGAAAGGGGAGGACCGATGCGTAAGGCGGGAACCCTGTCTAAAGGTTTGGGTTTGAAGCTGGCGGCTGCCATTCTGGCTGTAGTTCTTTTGGGGTCTTGGGCAGTTATCGCCAACCGCACTTCCGATCCTGCAGCGACGGAAGAACTTCCACCCCTTCATCTTGAGGACTTGCGTTTGGACAAGCCTCTGGATGTACCAAGTTTTTGGGAAGAAGAAGGCTTTATTGCTGTGCGAGAGGATACACGAACCGTTTCTAAACAAGATTATGCGGCGCAGCAGTGGGTCTATTGGACACAGCGACAGAGGCACTGGCATTTGATTCCCTATCGTCCGGACGCCGATTATCCAGCGGCCATGGATAGTATGATGTCACGCTTGAGCGCGCAAGGGTTGACGTTGCAGCGACGCAGCGATGAAGACGGCAGGGGTGTGTCCTTTTTCGAGGAGATCCCTGGAGCAGCCGGGCAGCGCATGGAACTAGAGGTCTGGCGTTTTACACACCAAACGCCGGATGTGTATACTAGAGACTACGACGGGCCTCGTTTGGCGGTGGTTATCGATGATTGGGGGTACCGCTCGGCAGCCATGGAACCGCTGTTTAACTATCCGTTTCCGCTGACGTTCGCAGTATTGCCGCATCTGCCGAAGACCGCTGTTTCTGCAGAACAGGGCAAGAAGTTCGGGCACGAAATTATCCTCCATCAGCCTATGGAAGCAGTGAACCCAGAACTAGACCCGGGTCCGGGAACCATTTCTGTCGATATGACAGCCCAGGCCATTGAAGCGCAGTTGCAGAGCAGTTTGGATCAGTTGACCGGTGTTGTCGGCATCAACAATCATATGGGTTCGAAGGTAACCGAGGACCCTCGAACCATGGAAGTGGTCCTCAATTACCTGCAGGACAAGAACATGTACTTTCTCGACAGCATGACATCGCAGCGCAGTGTGGCCCCAGAGGTTGCGGAGAGGATGGGCATTCCATATACTGTGAACCGACTGTTTTTGGATAACGTCAACGAAGTGGAAGCAGTGAAGGAGCAGATTCGCGAAGCCCTTCGCCGGGCCCAGGATGGTAATACCATGGTGGCCATTGGGCATGTGCGCCCGCCGACGGCGGAAGCACTGTGGGCCATGATACCGGAGATCGCCGCAGCGGGTGTGGAGATGACGCCCGTGTCCGAGGTGCTTACCCATCCCGTTCGCGGTAACGAGTAATCGCTGCTTGGATGGTGGCGGCAGCTTGATCTTTGGCGTGCCAATCCCCCACTTCGGTTTTTTTCTCTTCCAATTCCTTGTATACTTGAAAGAAATGGGTCACTTCCCGCAGCAGATGATCGGGTACATCGTCAAGGTCTTGCACCCAATTCCACTGGGGATCGTTCACGGGCACGCACAGGATTTTCTGGTCGGGCCCTTTTTCGTCCCACATTTCGAACATCCCCACGGGTGCCACTCGGATATAACAGCCGGGAAAGGTCGCTTCACTGACCAGCACAAGTGCATCAAGCTCGTCGCCGTCTTCGGCTAACGTATGGGGAATGAATCCGTAGTCGGCGGGGTAGTGGACCGCTGAGAACAGCATGCGGTCTAGGTAGAAGCGGCCTTCGGTTCTGTTGTATTCGTATTTATTGCGACTGCCCCGGGGAATTTCGACCATGACGAGAATGCTGTCCATGCATATACCTCCTCAAAAAGGAACTGGGTCCGTAAGCGGCGAACACATGTATGGCACATTAGGTGTGTAGGGTTCTGCCGTGTTATTCTTGTTTTGTTCGGCGTTTCCTACTGGCCAGAGGAGATTTAGGAGGCGGTTTTCGTGATTGAAACCAACAGGTTCAAGGTGGTTTCAAACTATCAGCCGGCTGGTGACCAGCCGCAGGCCATTGCCCAGCTGAAAAAGGGCATAGACAATCAACTTCGTGCCCAGACACTCTTGGGCGTTACCGGTTCGGGAAAGACGTATACCATGGCTAAGGTGGTTGAAGAAGTGCAGAAACCCACGCTTGTTATTGCCCATAACAAGACATTGGCTGCACAGCTCTGCAGTGAATTTCGCGAATTTTTTCCTCAGAATGCAGTGCATTACTTTGTCAGCTACTACGATTATTACCAACCCGAGGCCTATGTTCCGCAGAGCGACACGTATATTGAGAAGGACTCTTCGATCAATGATGAAATTGATCGCCTGCGCCATGCTGCCACCAGCGCGCTGTTTGAAAGGCGCGACGTCATTATCGTGGCCAGCGTATCTTGCATCTATGGCCTAGGGTCACCTGAGGATTATATGGGCATGACCCTATCGTTGGAGAATGGTGAGTTTCGCGATCGCGATCACATTCTGCGGCGTCTCGTTGGCATCCAGTATGAACGCAATGATGTGGGCTTTCGCCGCGGTACATTCCGGGTACGGGGCGATGTGATTGAAATCATTCCGGCGTATGAAGAAAATGTTCTCCGCATTGAACTGTTCGGTGATGAGGTGGAACGGATATTGGAACTGGATCCCGTGACAGGCGAAATTCTAGGAGAAACCGAGCAAGTCATGATCTATCCGGCCTCTCACTTTGTTACGTCGGAGGAAAAATTAAAGCGGGCCCTCACTGCCATCGAACGGGAACTCGAGGAGCGGCTGCAAGAACTGCGGGCGCAGGACAAGCTGCTGGAGGCCCAAAGGTTGGAGCAGCGGACGCGTTATGATCTGGAAATGCTGCGGGAGGTAGGCTATTGTACCGGAGTCGAGAACTATGCCCGCCATTTGGCGGGACGAGCAGCGGGGGAAACTCCTACGACGCTTTTGGACTATTTCCCCAGAGACTATCTGATGTTCGTCGATGAATCGCACGTCACCATTCCTCAAGTACGGGGCATGTACTTCGGCGATCGGTCGCGTAAAGAGACCTTGGTCAACTACGGTTTTCGGCTTCCTTCGGCTTTGGACAACCGCCCGTTGACCTTTGATGAATTTGAGAACCATATCAATCAAGTGGTCTTCGTGTCGGCAACACCTGGGCCTTATGAAGAACGCCATGCCCAACAGGTAGTTGAGCAGATTATCCGCCCCACGGGCTTGGTCGATCCGGAAGTCATCGTCCGGCCGGTAAAAGGACAGATTGACGATCTCGTGGATGCCGTTCAAGAGGTTATTGCCCGCAGGGAGAGAGTCTTGGTTACTACACTGACGAAAAAGATGGCGGAAGACCTCACCGACTATCTGGCTGATGTCGGCATCAAGGTCCGCTATCTTCATTCCGATATCGATGCCCTGGAACGCATCGAAATTCTGCGGGATCTGCGCAACGGCGAGTTTGATGTATTGGTAGGAATTAACTTGCTGCGGGAAGGGTTGGACCTTCCGGAAGTTTCTTTGGTCGCCATTCTCGATGCCGACAAAGAAGGCTTCCTGCGCTCCGAAACTTCTTTGATCCAGACCATTGGACGAGCGGCGCGAAATCTGCAGGGTCGGGTCATTATGTATGCCGATACAGTGACCGATTCCATGCAACGGGCCATTGACGAAACGAATCGCCGCCGCGCCAAGCAAAAAGCCTTTAATGAAGAACACGGAATTACACCGGCCGGCATCAGTAAGGCGGTCAAAGACATTGTCCAGGCAGAGCGCGTCGTGGATGCCGAGCCGAAGTATGCCGGTATCGAAAGAAAGCCGTCATCCTACAAGGACTTGGCGGCCTATATAAAAGAACTGGAAGAGCAGATGCATGAGGCGGCTGCCGACTTGGAGTTTGAGCGGGCGGCACAGCTTCGGGACGAGATCCAGCAGCTGCGCGAGGAAATGGGGTTAGTCAATTGAGCCGTGACAAGTTGGTTGTCAAAGGCGCCCGCCAGCACAACCTGAAAGATATAGATGTCGAAATTCCCCGTGATCGTTTTGTGGTCTTGACAGGGCTGTCGGGTTCGGGGAAGTCCTCACTGGCATTTGATACCATATATGCCGAGGGCCAGAGGCGGTACGTCGAGTCCCTGTCAGCCTATGCCCGCCAGTTTTTGGGTCAGATGGACAAACCGGATGTGGACTTCATCGAAGGATTGTCTCCGGCCATCTCGATTGATCAGAAAACGACCAGCCGCAATCCGCGCTCGACCGTGGGTACTGTCACGGAGATCTATGACTATCTGCGGCTCCTTTATGCGCGGATTGGACGGCCGCACTGCCCGCAATGCGGCAAGCCCATCACCCAGCAGACCGTTCAGCAGATTGTCGATCAAGTACTCGAACTTGAAGAGCGCACGCGTATCCAGGTGCTGGCACCGGTTGTACGGGGCCGTAAAGGGGAACACAAAAAGACGCTGGACGCCATTCGCCGCGAAGGGTATGTACGGATTCGGGTCGACGGCGAACTGTATGAGGTGACCGATGCACTGGATCTGAATAAGAACCAGAAACACACCATCGAAATTGTCGTGGACCGCATTGTCGTGCGTGAAGATATCCAAGGACGCCTGGCGGATTCGGTCGAAACGGCGCTGAGGCGGGGTGACGGCATTGTCATTATCGATGTAGTTGGCGGGTCTGAGCTGTTGTTCAGTGAGAAATTTGCGTGCGTAGACTGTGGCGTTTCCATGGAAGAGCTGACGCCGCGGATGTTTTCGTTTAACAGCCCCTACGGCGCGTGCCCTACCTGTGACGGTCTAGGGTCCCGCATGGAAATTGATCCGGAGTTAGTGGTGAATCCAAAGAAATCCTTGGCCGGCGGTGGTTTGATTCCTTGGAAAGACAAACGCAGCCGCTGGCTGGCCGCTATTCTGCAGTCGGTCTGCGAAACCCACGGCATTGATCCCGAACTTCCCCTCGGGCAGTTAGAGCCAGAGAAGCTCGATGTACTGCTTCACGGAACCGGTGATGATTCGGTGCAGTTTCTCTACACCAATCAGGCTGGTCAGGAGCGGCTGTTTGAGTCGCGCTATGAAGGGCTGATTCCCCATTTGAACCGGCGCTATCGCGAAAGCACAACCGATTGGGCCCGCCAGGACATTGAGCAGTATATGAGTACCCGTCCATGCAATGACTGCGGAGGAAAACGCCTGCGCCCGGAAATTTTGGGTGTTACCGTGGGCGGCCGCAGCATTGTTGAAGTCACCGAAATGTCTGTGGTGAGGGCTCGCGACTACGTAGCTTCTTTGGAACTGACGGAGCGCGAGTATCTGATCGCCCGGCAGGTCCTCAAGGAGATCGGCGAACGGCTCGGATTTCTCGTCAATGTGGGCTTGGATTACCTCACGTTAGACCGCTCGGCGGGAACGCTTTCCGGCGGCGAAGCACAGCGGATCCGCCTTGCCACGCAGATTGGTTCCAGTCTTATGGGTGTTCTCTATATTCTTGACGAACCAAGCATCGGCCTCCACCAGCGGGATAACCATCGTCTTCTGGATACATTGAAGGGCCTGCGGGATCTAGGCAATACGCTGATCGTCGTTGAACATGATGAAGATACCATGCGGGCGGCCGATTGGATTATCGATATTGGTCCGGGGGCAGGAGCCAGCGGCGGCGAATTGGTGGCGGAAGGGCGTTTTGAAGACATCTGTCAAACCGAAGGCTCCATAACCGGTCAATACTTGTCAGGGCAGCGGGCCATTGCGGTTCCGAGGGTACGTCGTCAACCCAACGGCAAATGGATTACTGTCCAGGGTGCGGAGGCCAACAACCTCAAATCCATTGATGTGTCGATACCCATGGGCGTGTTCACCTGTGTGACGGGAGTATCGGGATCGGGAAAAAGTACATTGGTCGATGAGGTTCTCTATAAGCGCCTGGCGCAAGTGCTGCACAATGCCGGCAGTAAGCCCGGCCCCCATAGGAATGTGGAGGGTATCGAGCATCTGGACAAGGTGATTGACATCGATCAATCTCCCATTGGACGCACTCCGCGCTCCAACCCGGCAACCTATACCGGTGCCTTCGATGGCATTCGCGAAATCTTTGCCCTGGCCAATGAATCCAAAATACGGGGATACAAGCCGGGACGGTTTTCGTTCAATGTCAAAGGAGGCCGTTGTGAGGCATGCAGAGGCGATGGCATTATCAAGATCGAAATGCATTTTCTGCCGGACATCTATGTTCCATGCGAAGTATGCGGGGGGTCCCGCTATAACAGGGAAACGCTGGAAGTGAAATATAAGGGCAAGACCATTGCTGATGTTCTGCACATGCGCGTAGAAGAGGCAGTGGAGTTCTTTAAGCACATCCCGAAAATCCACCGCAAACTCAAGACACTCTATGATGTCGGTTTAGGGTATATCCGCTTGGGGCAGCCGGCCACGGAACTGTCGGGGGGAGAGGCGCAGCGAGTGAAATTGGCGTCGGAACTGAGCCGGCGCTCTAACGGAAAGACCCTCTATATTTTGGATGAACCCACAACCGGTCTGCACTTTGAAGATATCCGCCGACTGCTCTCCGTGCTGCAGCGTTTGGTGGATGCCGGTGATTCGGTGTTGGTCATTGAACACAATTTGGACGTGATTAAGACAGCAGACTATATTATCGATCTAGGGCCCGAGGGCGGCGAGTTGGGCGGCGAGGTGGTGGCAGCGGGTACACCAGAGGAAATTTGCCGCGTCAGTGGATCCTACACTGGGCAGTTTCTCCGTTCCATGCTTGACGACCCTAGAATGGAGAGGGTACAATCCAATTTGGCATAGTTGCCGGAGGTGTAAGGTTTGGAGTTGAAGGAAAAACTGGCGTCACTGCCGGCTAAACCGGGAGTGTATCTGATGAAGGGCGCCGCCGGCGAGGTCCTCTATGTCGGTAAAGCGGTGAACTTGCGCAGCCGCGTTCGGTCGTATTTCCAGCAGTCCCGTACGCACTCTGCCAAGATCCGTTCCATGGTTGAAGGGATCGTGGACTTTGAATATATTGTCACCGATTCCGAAGTGGAAGCGCTCATTTTGGAAAACACCATGATCAAGGAGCATGAACCCTGGTATAACGTGCGACTGAAGGATGACAAGACCTATCCCTTTGTCAAAGTGACCCAGAATGAACCATTTCCCCGTATTCTCGTGGTACGGAGGCGCCTTAGGGACGGCGCCCGGTACTTCGGGCCTTATACCAGCGCCTTCGCTGTGCGCCAGACGGTGAAGTTTCTGCGCAAGATCTTCCCCATCCGGACCTGCCGCAAGGACATTGTCCCCGGCCAGCAGGACCGGCCCTGCCTGAACTATCACATTGGGCGCTGTCTAGCGCCTTGTGCCAGTCTCGTGGATGAAAAGACGTACGCTGACATGATCGCAGAGGTCTGTTTGGTGTTGGAAGGCCGTCATGAACAGATTGTGCCGCAGCTGAAAGCAAGGATGACGGCTTCTGCGGAGGCGTTGGAGTTTGAAAAGGCAGCCCGCATCCGCGATCAGCTGCAGGCTCTGGAGGCGGTGGTTGAACGGCAGAAAGTGGTGGCTAACCACCGTCACGATCAGGATGTGCTCGGCTACACAAGGGCAGGGGATATTGCCTGCGTGCAGGTATTCTTTGTGCGCGGCGGCAAGCTCATTGGGCGGGACCACTTCCTGCTCAATTGCGGCAGC
>PUOC01000245.1 GCA_003551965.1 Clostridiales bacterium
CTCATTGTTCCACCTCAATGTCCCGTTTACCCAGTCTATTCTGGATGGCCAACGCTTTGACCAGGCCGTTGAGGAGTTGGTTCCCCTTAAGCAGCTGGAGGACTTCCCGATCTTCACGGCTTTGCTTAGCTTTGACTTGAACCAAGGCGTCAAATACATACATACCCGCGGACCTGTGTCCGAGGCCATTCAAGGCCCCTATGCACTGCCTGGGGTTTTCCCGGGCATTGCCATCGGCGATTACTTTCTGCTCGATGGGGGCATCCAAGAACTGGCTCCGTCTAAGGCGGCCAAGGAGCTGGGGGCAGATGTGGTCATCACCACCACAGCCTTTGACCGCTTGCCCTATTATACCTATGACAGCCCGATTCGAGCGTGGGCACGTTTGATCAACATTATCAAAGAAGACTACTCCCTGCCCATTGTGGATGCCTACTCCGATGCGGTGATTGCCATGGATGTGGGTTCCTACTCACTCATGGACTTCCACTTGGCCGAGACGTTCATTGAATTCGGCTATGAGCAGGCGCGAAACGAGATGGACCATATTATGGAGGTATTGGATCGAGCCGGTATTGAACGGCGGTACAGAGACGTACCACTGCGGGCCGATGTTGCACAGGCCACCGAGGATCTAAAGCGCGATCGCCTATTTTACTCACAGCCCGTAAACAGGCCTATTGCACACTTTGGGCGGGACCACAGCATCTTGGCACCGCAGCTGTTTGCCGCCCAGGAGCGCTGGTTTCAGTACGGCTGGGGCTTTGAGTCGGGGCCTGGAGCAGTGGATCTACTGGCCGCGGACCGGCTCGACTGGGTGGAGGCGGCAGCCCGTTGGAAAAAGCTAACCCCAGAGCTGGACTTGGCAGGTGCCGCGGGTATGCGCAACGACCAGTTCTGGGCTGGTACGGGCCTTCAATATACCGGTCGGGAGTCGTTTGCCCAAGCCGGGGTGGTCTGGCGTCAGGAAGAGGGCGCGGCGCCGTTTGCACGGGCTTGGTACGACGGGGATTACCTGCGGACCGAAGCTTTGGCTCTGACGCCGGGTCTCGAAGTCCAGGGCTATGGAGCCGCTTCCCTGAAGGTGCCGCTGCCGGCCGGGTTGGCTGTAGAAGGAACGGCCGTATACCGCCGCGGAGATGCCGCGCCGGCGCCGCACATTTACCGAGGCATATCCTCTCAAGAATACGAGCCGGCCTCTTGGCAGTGGAGCGGTGAATTCAGCTATGACTGGACATTCGATTACACGAAGGAGCTGCTGCAGCTGCTGCAGATGACCGGCTTTGAGCTCTATCAGTTCGCCGACGGCGAACTGGGTGATCATCATAGCCTGGCGGTGGGCGCCGGCGCCCGTTTTTCGCTGCGGCTTTTGGGCTTGAAGGAGTCATCGTTTGACGGCTATGCCGCCTACGACTTCCAGCAAAAAAGGCCCACATTTCGGCTCTCTGTGGACCTGTCCTTCTGAAGGTCATGCAATACCTGAGGCTAGGTGTTTGTTGACGCGGGACTTGGAAATATCTTCATGCCGAACTGACGACCGTTCTCTTCCAAGCCGGAGAATACTATCTGCAGCTGGTTTATCCCAGCTCGCCGTCCGTTTCCCGGTCAATTTCGAGAAAAATCAACGGTTACGGCTTCTCTCTCCAGCGGTGTGCTGTCAAGAGTAAAGAAACTCCTGTGCTGAAAGCCCAACATGCCGGCAATAAGGACCGCAGGAAAGACCTGGATCCGGATATTGAACTTCTGCACGGTATCATTATAGAACTGACGGGCATAGGCAATCCGGCTTTCTGTGTCGGAAAGCTCATCCTGCAGCTGCCGGAAATTGCTGTCGGCTTTCAGTTCCGGGTAGTTCTCTGCCACGGCAAACAACGTGCGAAGAGTTCCGCTCAAGGCAGACTCGGCGTCGCTGGCTTCGTCGGGGCCGGAGGCGGCCATGGCTTGGCTGCGGGCTTGGGTGATCTGCTCAAACGTTTCCCGTTCATGGGATGCATAGCCCTTTACCGTGTTGACGAGGTTGGGTATCAGATCATAGCGGCGTTTCAACTGGACATCCACCTGGGACCAGGCATTGCGTACTCGCTGTTGAAGAACGACCAGGCCATTGTACGTAAATACAACATAGATTAACACAACAGCCGCGGCGATCAGCACATACATCATGGCTATCATCTCCTCCTGTTTGTCATCACTGCGGCGCTGCCACGCCGAGACAGCTCCCCTATTTGTTCCACGCCCGTTCGTAAAAATCCTTGGCCGTCAGTGGCCAGAGGCGAAAAAACTGTGGCGGGCGGTGGCTGCAGGGGGATAACCGACGTGGGCCGCGTGGGCCCTGCGAAATCTTTCATTGAGCACCACAGGAAGCGATAGGGGGAGAACGGCAATGAAGAATGCTACCGTGCGCACGGTTCGCGAAGAAGATGCTGATGCCTTTTTGGACATGTGTCTGCAGTTGGATGAAGAGTCGGACTTCCTGATGCTAGAGCCCGGTGAACGACCCGCCGATGTCGAGTATACCTTGGACCGGATTCGCCAAGTGCTTGTCCGGAGCAATCAGACCATATTGGTAGCGGAGCATCCTGAGGATGGTTTGGTTGGGTATGTAGCTGCCTATGGCGGAGATCACCGCCGCTCCCAGCACTGTGCCCGTTTGGTCACTGCCGTTAAGCAGGCATATACCGGGCGGGGGCTGGGAACCATACTGTTTATGGAGTTGGAACGGTGGGCGAGAAAAAACGGGATCCATCGCTTGGAGCTCACTGTCATGCTTCACAACCGCCGGGCGGTGGAACTGTATAAAAAGACGGGCTTCAAGGTGGAAGGCATACGGGAGCACTCCATGTTTCTCCATGATGAGTATGTCAATGAATATTACATGGCAAAATTGCTTTGAGAAAACGGTTTGGTTCTGTGTAGGACAGGCAAGCGTCGCTGTCTATCATGAACCATTAGCCGATGGACGATAGCGCGTCGTCTACTCCATGCAGTAGTTACACGACGATCCAAAGAAGCGGCCCTCCAAGGGGGCCGCTTCTTTG
This sequence comes from Clostridiales bacterium, assembly GCA_003551965.1. Lineage (GTDB taxonomy): Bacteria > Bacillota > Limnochordia > Darwinibacteriales > B1SED10-159 > B1SED10-159. The sequence continues at coordinate 3,039 of PUOC01000245.1, forward strand.
GATTCTATGAAGCTATTGGGCGCTGGTTTCGCCGAGATTCCAACTTGTCCAGGCGCATGGGGCACGAAGTGGCCGCCTCCCGGGCGAGGATCGGCGGAAAATTCGCGGTTCGATGCTGCTCTGCCTTGGTGAAACTGCATCTTTCGTAGAGGCGAATGGCTTGCATACCTTTCTCTAGCATGTCGCGGTACCCGTTTTCGATGCACCGCATAGGGAATGCTATCCATCGCCTTGATGCCATTTACAATCCACCTCGAGCCTTTCAATGGAGGGGCCGTATGCAGCTTGTCGGAAACATACTTGATTTCGACTTTCCGCTGGTCTGCCTGTTTTTCTGTGTTTTCCAGAAGTCTGTTGCGCCAGCGGTGGATTTGCGTTGGGTGTACGCCGTTCTCGCTGGCCATGCCGCCACGCATCCGTTCTCCTTGGGCATCCGACGACCCTGCTTCGTCGTTTTTTAGGGCTAACGGTGTAGCTAAGGTCTGGATTACGTGTTCCATTGCGTGGGTCCAGCATAACCATGTTCGGCTCCACGGCCTCGGCTTCCCTTATGCCATGGGCTAGTCGATGAGAAAGACCACCGAGTAGCGAGCCAGGTAATCATGGTGGTCGAGGCTTTCTAGAATTTTCTCGGCATCATCGTCGGATATGACGACGCTGTTCTTAGTTTCCCCGGTCACTTCCTCGGCTTGAACGACCAATGGCTGCGGCTCGGTGTCCTGCCCTTTGCTTTGTAAACGTTCTACAAGCCGCGGCGACAGTTCGTAGCCGTACGATGCAATGCCCTTTTCCTGGATATAATCGGCCTGCGCAACAACACCGGCGTAGATTAACTGGCCCGATTCGGAGAAGATGCGCGGGCTCATGCCTCGCCTAAGATCAAGACCTTTGGCATCAATGATCAGGCCTGTGTACACTTTGTCCGGCTCCAGGTCGGTCTCAATTGCCTCGGACATCTCGATCCGGCGGATGTGAAAATCGTCCCACTCCATGGGAACGTTGTCTTCCGTACTGATTTTCACTGTGGCCCGCTGGGCGTCATCGACAGCACTAACGACTACCGATATCTCATGCCAGCCGTTTTCGCGATTGGGAACACCCCGGGAAAGCCGTGTCGAACGCAGGTACTCCCCATGGTCCGTGTGCATGTAGACAGACGCCAAAGCGGGTTTGTCTTCCAGGTCAGTCTTAACATACACGGTGACTTCATAGCTGGCGTTGGCTTCCAGCAAAAACGTCTTCTCGAAGTAGCCAGCATTGGTCGGGCCGGCCAAGGCTGTCAGGACTACGATGCTAAGTACAAACGCAAACAACCGCCAGTTGCTCTTCAATGTAATCATCCTCCCATACAGTCTGCTCGCTACACCATTCGCTCGGCGAGCAGGGGAAAAGTCCGTGGCTGGGAAGGGTTTTTGCTGCAGGAAGCGAACCTTTGGGAAGGAGGACAGTGCCATGAGCTACCCTATTTTTGCTGCCCTGGGTTTTACATTGATCTTTGGATTTTCGTTCCCCTTCGCCCGCATGGCTCTGGATCATATCGGGCCCATACATCTGCTTGCCTTTCGGTTTCTATTGGCCATGGCGGTTATGCGATCGCTGCGAGCATTGGGCGTTATCCGTGTGCGGCTGACCCCAGCCCAGTGGAAGTCCCTTTTACTGCTGGGTTTCTTTCAACCCTTCATGTATTTCGCCTGCGAAACAATTGGCATTTCCATGACATCCGCCTCGGAAGGCGGCATGATGGTTGCTGTCATTCCCATCTTCACCATCTTGTTTGCACGTTTGTTTCTCAAAGAGCAGCCCAGTGTGCCGCAGATCGGTGCTGTCGTTCTGTCTGTGGCGGGCGTTCTTTTGATAGGGTTTATGCAGGCCACAGAAGAGTTCGGGAGTAATTTCCTGGGCCTAGTCATCTTGCTGGGCGCTCCGTTTGCGGGGGCAGCATTTTCGGTGCTGTCTCGGCATTTGTCCCAGCGTTTTCGGCCCTTAGAGATGACGTTTGTCATGATGCACATTGGAGCGGCGGTGTTCTTCCCCGCTAGCCTGATTCAGCACGCGGCCGACGGTTCCTTGGGAGCGTTTTTGGCGCCTTTGGGCGTGCCCCAGGTGATGGCCGGCATCGCATACCTTGCCGTTTTATCTTCAGTGACTGCGTTTTTTCTGTTGAACTACGCCCTGTCTCGGTTGGCGGCCAGTCAGGTGAGTGCTTTTCCAAGCCTGACAACGCTAGTGGCGGTGGGGGCTAGTGTGATGCTCCTCGGTGAAGTGCTGCATTGGTACCATTGGCTCGGGGGCCTGTTTATTGTAACAGGCGTCTGGGGAGCGAATTACTTCGGTGCCAAAGCGTCCAAGAAGGAGCAGGCCGCTTTGGCTGTCTCGCGCAGTTGAATGCTTTGTGGCTGGTGTTCTTCTGCCAATGCACAATGGAAGTGAGGTTTTGCTATGAACGTTGTAGTGGCACCGGATTCCTTTAAGGGTTCGCTGTCTAGTGTAGAGGCGGCGCGCGCGGCCGTAGAGGGTTTGCTGCAGGGGGATCCTGGGCTGGTCTGTCATCAACTTCCCCTGGCCGATGGGGGTGAAGGGACAGTGGATGCGGTTTTGCATGCTCGCCCTGGAGAAGAGGTGACAGTGGATGTGCGCGATCCCTTGGGCCGATGGGTCACTGCCCGCTATGCTTGGTATCCTTGGGAAAAGCTGGCAGTGATGGAAATGGCCCAGGCTTCGGGCCTCCCACTCCTAGACCCCGCCGAGTACAACCCTTCCCAGGCGTCCAGTTATGGAACAGGCCAATTGTTGGCACATGCACTCTCGCGAGGGGCCTGTCATATTCTACTGGGCCTTGGCGGCAGCGCCACGGTTGACGGAGGCGTCGGCTGTCTGCAGGCTCTAGGAGCCACGTTATACAGCCGGGAAGGCCCCGTTGACGATGGAGCCGCGCTGCTCAACGATATTGCGGAGGTCGATCTGGCCGGTCTCCATCCTCAGCTGGCGTCGGCCCAGCTTGTGTTGGCGTCGGATGTGACCAATCCTCTCTTAGGGGCGCGGGGGGCGGCGGCGGTCTTTGGCCCCCAGAAGGGAGTCAGGCTGGAAGAGGTAGACAGATTCGATCAAGCCTTGGCCCGGTGGGCTTCGGTGCTGGATGCAGCCAGCGGGACTGCATGTGCCCATGGGGCCGGAACAGGAGCCGCCGGCGGATTGGGGTATGCGTTGCATGCGGCGGCCAACGCCGATATTCGCAGTGGGTTTGAGGTTGTCGCTGATATCGTGGGACTGGATCAAGCCTTGGAAAAAGCCGATGTGCTTGTGACCGGGGAAGGCCGCATGGACAGCCAATCGTTTTATGGGAAAGTCCCTGTGGCCGCTGCCGAGCGGGCGGCGGCGTATGGCGTTCCTACGGTTGCCATGGCAGCCCAGATCTGCGGCAGCTGGGATTTGTTTGCCGAAAAAGGGATTGCGGTAACGATACCCATCATTGATCAGCTCATGGAACTGGAAGATGCCCTCGACTACGGCTATGAACTGGTGCGAAGGGCCGGTCGGCGCTTGGCCCTGACCTGGAAATTGGGACGGGAATTGGGAGGGATCGGGAGATGACAGAGAAAACAAAACTGTACGAGGATCTGACATTTGTCTATGGCACCGAACAAGGCGAGCATGTATACGATTGCGTCATGGAAAAACTCCAGAACATGCCTCGGTTGGATAGGGAAGCGGACTGGGTCAGTGAAAAGGACGTCATGCTTATAACCTATGGGGACCAAGTGCAGGACTCGGATTGCAAACCTCTGCAGTCACTGCATCAATTTGCTGAGCAGTTTCTCAAGCCCAGTCTGTCTGCTATCCATATTCTCCCATTCTATCCCTATACTTCGGATGATGGGTTCAGTGTCGTGGATTATACGCAGGTGGACCCCGCGCTGGGGGAGTGGGAGGATGTGGAAAGATTATCCCAGTCCTTTGATCTCATGTTTGATGCTGTGATTAACCATATCTCGAGGCACAGTCCATGGTTTCAAGGCTATTTGAACGGTGACCCGAAGTACGAGAATTTCTTCATCGAAGCAGACCCCGATGCCGATTATTCTACGGTGACTCGGCCCCGGGCTCTGCCGCTTCTGACGGAGGTGGAAACGAGCCGCGGGCGGCGGCATGTCTGGACCACATTCAGCGACGATCAGATTGACTTGAATTACGCCAATCCGGAAGTGTTCCTGGCCGTTCTCGACGTACTCCTCTTCTATGTTTCCAAAGGAGCCAAATACATCCGCCTGGACGCGATCGGATATCTGTGGAAAGAATTGGGAACTTCCTGCATCCACTTGGAACAGACGCATCGCATTGTGCAGGCTTACCGGCAGGTGCTCGACGAAGCGGCACCAGGCACAGTAATAATCACCGAGACCAATGTTCCGCACAAGGACAATGTCCGCTACTTCGGTGACGGTGCCGATGAAGCCCATATGGTATATCAGTTTCCCCTGCCTCCATTGACACTATATTCCTTTTTGACCGGTGATGCCAGGCCATTAACCAGTTGGGCGAAGCAGCTAGAAGCTCCAAAACCGGGGACCAGCTTCTTCAATTTCCTGGCTTCCCACGACGGTATCGGCCTGATGCCCGCCAGAGGTATCCTTGGGGACAGCGAAATCGACTACATGGTCTCGGAAACCCATGACCGGGGCGGATATGTTGGGTATAAGGACAACGGTGATGGCACCAAGAGTCCCTATGAGTTGAATATCAATTATTTCAGTGCCCTTAAGGCACCGGACGACAGCCAAAGTGCCGCTGTCAAGAAATTTCTGGGCGCCCAGACGATTCTGCTGTCGATGGCCGGTGTGCCTGGCATCTACTTCCACAGTTTAGTGGGTTCGGAAAACTATCGCGCCGGGGCCGAGGAATCGGGCATACCGCGACGCATCAACCGCCAAAAGCTTTCCCGCCAGCGGTTGGAACAGGAGCTTAGACAAACCGGGACTGTGCGGGAGGAAGTGTTTTCCGAATTTACCCTCCGTATTCAAATACGTCGGCGTCAACCGGCCTTTCATCCCGATGCCGAGCAGAGGATCATCGAGAATGACCCGCGGCTTTTTGTGATACTGCGGGGAACCGGCCAGCAGAGTATCCTGGCAGTGGTAAATAGCAGTGCCGATACGGTGGAAACAGAGCTAGGTCTGCCTGAAGGCCTAGAGGCGGACTGCTTCCAAGACTTAATCGGCGGTGCGCGATTCAGTGCGGCCGATGGTATTCTGAAGACGACTCTTGGAGCCCACGACTGCTTGTGGCTGCTTCCCCAATAACATCCAGCAAGATGTTTCACACCGCCTCCCATGGAAGAGGGGCGGTCTGTTCTTTCCCCGGCAGGAAATGGATACGGGCGGACAGAATGTCTTAGGGAGTCACAAACGAACGCTGGGAGCACAATCGTAAGCAGATACTGTGCCAATCGGTTTTCGATTGGCTATACGGGACCAGGGATGATCTGTGGATGTGCGCACCGGGCAGCGACTTTCATGCTATAATGAAACCAGCCGGGTGGTTCCCGCCGGATGCGGCTGACCGATGAGCCGGCGAGGCGAAGGAGGTTGAATGCCGTGAAATCATGGATGGCGGCCTTGCTGTGCGCGATGCTGTTAATGGTATCTCTGCCGGTATATGGCGAAACATCCAGCCAAATAACTCCGGCGGACGTGCTAGAGGATCTGGACTTTCTGGAGACCACCATTCGCCAAGTTCACCCCGACCCCTTCCAATACGCCGGAGTAGACCGTTTTGTACGCCATTTCGTGGACGCGCGTCGTTCTGTGGAAGAGGCCATGAGCCGCGAAGAACTCTATTATCTGACCCAGGGGCTAGCCGGATTGGTGGAGGATCAACAGACCCGACTGTACTTGGATAGGGAAGATCGGGAACTGGCAGTACGGTTTTGGTGGGCAGAGGAAGGATTGGTCATGGCCGGGGCAGCTGCAAAAACGGATGTGAAGCCTGGCTGGCTTGTGGCATCCATCGGAGGTCAGTCGGTTGATCAGATTCTTGAACAGGCGAAGACGATGCTCATTGCCGAGAATGACTATGGACTGCAAACTACGATGGCCAAACACCTCCATTCCGGTGCTTTCCTTAACCGGCTGGGCGTGCTCGAGGGCACCAAGGTCACACTGGAATTGCAGGACGAGCAGGAACAGACAGTTACTGTAGACATTGAACTGCGCGTTCCTCGAACCGTTGCGGGCTTGGTTCCGCAGCGTCCCCAATGGGGATGGTGGATCGCAGACGAGAGCAATACAGCAGTATTCTACATCGATTCCTTTATCATGGATGACGATCTGCAATGGGAGCTGCAGCGGTTTTTCCGAGCTGTATCCGAGGAAGCATTGGAAAAGGTGGTTTTCGATCTGCGCTTTAATACGGGAGGTAATTTCGATGTCGTCAAGGAGCTGCTCCGCTATCTGCCGGAACGGCGAATCCAGGGCTACGCAGCAGAAATCCGCTATTCAAAGCAGGCAGCTGCCCAAAAGGACTACGATGAAACGGCCGGGGTCGAGCGGGTCAGCCATCTGACACGTTTGTTTGGCGGCTATCTCATGGAAATTCCTCCGTCGCCGGAGGATATTCCGCCCTTCGAGGGCTCCGTGTATGTCATGACGTCTTCCAAAACAGTAGGGGCAGCCCATTGGTTTGCCGTGATCGTGCAAGATAACCAGATCGGCTATATAGCAGGCGAACCCACCGGAAATAGGCCGACGGGATACAGCGGTCCACTGGAGTTTGAACTGCCGAACTCTCAGCTCAGGTTGGCCGTATCGCATAAACGCTGGATTCGGCCGGATCCGGACCGAGATCCCAGCGACAGCCTATATCCGGATATTTCGATCCCCATTACTGCGGATGATGTAAGAGCGGATGAAGACGTGCATCTGCAGCGATTATTGGAGACCATCCGTCAGTGATGGCATTCACCGACGGGCAAGGGAGCGATATTGTGCGGCGCAGGAAGGGAAACACAGCAGCCGAGGTTCTGCCAATGCCTCTGCAGCGCTACCTGATATATCAGGGGTTGCGGTCCGGTCCCGTTGCTCCATACCAGGTGAGCATCAATATAGCGGTATCCAGGCACTGGACAGTTCCGTTCCCCGTATTGTTCAAAACCCGGCTGGTTGTGTATCCTAGGCATTTCGGATATCACTGGGGTGTATCGTTGGTTCCAGGAGTGATACACGAGGAATGGTTTTCCGATGGCCAAGGGCACAGGAACTGGAAATTGTTTGGTCAGAGACTGCATTCGTGGTTTTGGGGAACTGCAGCAGATATGGCGGGAGGTTGCTTTATGACGGCTCTACTGCCTCTGGTTCCTTCGCTCCTGTTCCATGACAACTTCCAGTGGCAGTCCATGGACAGCTGCTCCTGCATGGCTGCGCTGCAGTGGAATGGCCGCCGGGTCGAAAGTCTGCTTTTCTTTGAAGAGCATGGTCCACAGAGGTCCCTGCAAACGGAGGATTGGTGGTACCCTACCCGACATGGCCCCAGGCCCGGGCCACTGTGGGTTTCATACGATCACTGGGAGGCCATGGCCGGCAGACAGGTCCCGCGGACGCTGCAGTTTCGATCGGAAGGGCAGATGTTAATGCAGTGGCGAATCACACAAATTTTAGAGACCTAGTTGACTGCGGGGTCAGGAGTTCTCGGCAAGACATGGGAGAGGAGTGGTAGTAAAATGATTCGAGTCGGCATTTTGGGTGCTTCGGGGTATATGGGTGGCGAGGCCTTGCGGGTGCTGCTGCGCCATCCCGAGGCCAAGGTTGAATGGGCCACCAGCCGGACGGAGCAGAAAGCGGAAATGATCCACCGCAATCTTTACGGGGCGGGCATTGAGTTCATCAAACAAGAAAAGACGACTCCCGTTGACGTGGTATTTGCAGCGCTTCCAGGCGGCCACATTATGAAGGAAGCGCCTGCGCTGCTGGAAAAAGGAACCCGTGTGATTGATCTAGGATCCGATTTTCGTCTGAAGAATGTCGAGAAGTGGGGCGAAGTCTATGGCAAGGAGCATGCTTCGCCATCGCTGGTGGCCGAAGCGGTCTACGGTATTCCGGAGCTGCATCGCCAAACGATGCGGGACACCCGTGTCGTAGCGAACCCCGGCTGTTTTTCTTCGGCAGCCATTCTCGGTCTTGCGCCGCTTTTGAAGAATCGCATGGTAGACCATCACAAACTGGTCGTAGACGGCCTGTCAGGTACGGCCGGCGCCGGCGCCGAGACCGATACATCCGTGCACCATCCCGAAATCGGCAACAATATCGTCTCATACAACGTAGTCGGTCATCGGCACACCCACGAAATGGAGCAGGAGCTAGGTTATGTGGCCGGCGAGAGCGTCAGCATTCACTTCACTAGCCATTATGTGCCTATTACCCGCGGCATTTTGGCCGTCTGCCATGGGTTTTTGAATAGCCCCGCGTCCCGGGAAGAATTATTGGACGTCTTCCGCGACTTTTACCGCGATGAATATTTTGTTCGGATCTACGATCTTCCCAAGGACCCGGATGCGGCTTGGCAGCACCGGCCATACCCCTGGGTGAACGCCGTTTCGGGCACGAACTTCTGTCATATTGGTTTGGATGTGGATGAAGAGCGCGGGCGTGTGGTTGTGTTCAGTGTGCTTGACAGTGTGGGTAAGGGCGGTGCCCTGGCCGGCATCCAGAATATGAATCTGCTGTTTGGTTTGGAAGAAAAAAGCGGTCTTGATTTCTTCGGGCTTCATCCCTATTGACGCCGTACAGGAAGGTGAATGTGTTGCAGTTTGATCACGAAATTGTCGGCAAAATCGGTTCGATGGCTCTTGTCCGCAGCGAGGACCACGATCTGGATTACAATGTCTTCAGCCGCCTAGGGGCCGATTTAACTCCCGATTTTATCTGGGTCAGTTCCGGAGCCGTTGAAATTGGGCGGCTGGATTACCGCAAACACAATGACGGCAGAGAATTGACCGGATACGAACCCGAGGAGGCAAAAGCGGATTACGCATCCCAGGGTCAGAGTATACTCATGGAAAACTATCGCAGGTTCATCGACCCCAACTATTCCGTGCGCCAGCTGCTGGTTGAGCACATGCACTTCAACGACCCGGAAAAGCGCGACCATATTCGCCGTTTTTTAATGCGGGCCCGGGCCCAAAAGGCCATTCCGATTGTCAATTACAACGATACAGTGAGTATTGAAGAAATTCGCAAGATGGAACTGATGAATTTGCGACAGAATACACACAAGGTCGTGGAATGTGTTGACAACGATGAGACTGCTGCCCAGATTGCTGTCCTGGTGCGAGCACGGATTCTGCTTCTGCTGACCTCTGCGCCTGGAATTCTCCGCGACACCGACGATCATGCATCGCTGATCCCGGAAGTCTCAGGCCGTAATGAAGATGAAGTCTTAGAACACCTGCAATACGTGGAACAATACTGCAGCGGGAGCAGCCGCAGCGGTGCCAACGGCATGAAGGCAAAACTGCAGTTTCTCCGGGAACCGATTCTGCAGGGCACCACCGTTATCATCGGCAGCTCCCAACGCCGTGTATCCCATCTGCTGGATGGGCGAGCGGAGCGAACCATTATACGCGTACGTTAGGAGGACGAATATGGAGAAGAAGATCATTTTGGTTACCGGTGGGTCTCGCGGCATCGGTGAGGAGTTTGTGCGGGGTTTCGCCGCCCAAGGGCACCGAGTAGTGCTGAATTACTCGCGCTCTCAACAGCAGGCAGAGGAGGTATCGACTTCTGTTGAGAATTCGGGAGGAGCAGTCTTCTGCCAACAGGCTGATGTCTCCGCTCGCGACCAGGTTAGAGCCATGTTCGATGCCGTAGAGGAACACTGGGGAATGGTCGACATTCTGATCAACAATGCGGGCATCAACCTGGATGGCCCTTTCCTGCCCATGGAAGGCGAGCAGTGGCAGCGGGTGGTGGACGTGGTTTTGACCGGAACCTTTTTGTGCTCCCAGGAGTACGCGCGCCGCTACCAAGGAACGGCTGGCCATATCATCAACATGGGTGCTGCGACCGCGCTGCACGGGCGCAAAAACGGGACCAATTACTGCAGCGCCAAGGCTGGTGTTATGACGTTAACGAAATGCCTGGCCAGGGAGTTGGCGCCCGCCATTGCCGTGAACTGCGTGGTGCCGGGCTTTATGGAAACAGAAGAGGTTATGGAGCGTTTTAACTTATATGATCCCGATCGGCGCCGGGACATGGAAAATCGTGTTCCGCAGGGCCGCCTGGGCACTACCGCGGATATCTTTCGCATGACCAGCTTCCTGGTCAATGAGGCTACGTATATCACAGGGCAGAATCATTTTGTTAATGGAGGAGAATACATGGGCTGAAAAGCTCCCTGTGGCTGGGAAGCGTCACAGGGAGTTTCTGAAACCCTTACCGAAGCCTTGTCACTGCGGTGGCTGCTGCAGGCGTTGGTAAAGCCGCCGCAGGGGTTTGATCAGCAGAAACAGCGGCAGCGAGTAGTAAAAAGGGCGGAAAGGGATGATGGTTTCCTGATCCTGCTCGATACCCAAGATGATTCGGTCGGCGACCACGTCCACCGGTTGTACCGGCCAGGGCTTGTTTTCGGCGCCTGCTTTCTGGAAAAAACCGGTTTCTGTGGCAATTGGATAGACCACAGACAAAATTTGGCCGCGGCCGAGTTGAAAGCGCATGCTGTCGCAGATTTGATGAATGGCGGCTTTGGTACCGGCATAGAGGGCATAGCCTGGGAGCGCTATATGGCTCATGCCGCTGGCTGTGACTAGGAAGAAAAACGGATCATTTCCTTTGCGTTCCATCAGCTTGGTTAGGGCAAATACGGGTGAGAATACATTGAGGGCAAAGATGTCTTCCATTCTGTTCCAATTGGAGCGGTTGCGGTTTTCGAAGTAGGCACGTCCGGCGTTGGCAAAGAAAAGGTCAATGGATCCCATGGACTCATGGGCGAATTCCAACAAATGGTCCACTTCCTGAGGCTCCGAAAGATCACCGCTGTAGACGTGGAGCTGATCGTGATAGCCAGGATCAAACATTTGCGCGGTGATACTGCGGGAGGCAGCTGTTACCTGGGCACCGGACCGCAGAAGGCGCTCTGCCACGGCAAAACCGATTCCGGATGAGGCACCGGTGACGACACAGCGGGATCCCTGGAGCTCCATGTGGGTCACGTCCTTTCTGTTTTCAGCCTGAAAAAGGGCATTCGACGCACTGCAATCGCTTATTTATTCTGCTATTATGCAGGCTTTTCCTGCTTCTTCCTTCTTGCCCCTTGGAACAGAAGTGGGTCCGCTGTCTGCGGGCCATATTTCAGGAAGAAACAGTGACAAAGCCAAAAGCGTGCCCCGATGGCATGCCAGACGAAGGAGATGAACACCGTGTACGCTGTGGGTGATTACAAGGAATTCATCGATTGTTCCTGCGGCCAGAAACACACTTTGCCGGTTTTTCAGGCATTGCTTGGCAGCGGGGCCATGGAGACCATTCCCGCTTTTATTCGGGCCAAAGGTTTGCAGAAGCCTTTGCTGCTGGCAGATCCAAATACCTGGGAGGCTCTGGGTAAGGCTGTACAGCAGAGCATTTCTGACGCTGGCATCGAGTCGTCTGCCTTCGTCTATTCCGACGAAGAACCGGCAGCTGACGAGCATCGGTTAGGCGAGTTGCTGATTGCGTGCGCCCAGAAACCTGATTGTATGGTTAGTGCGGGCTCGGGCACACTGACGGACATAACCCGCTATGTATGCTATCTCTTGAACATACCCCATGTCGCTGCGGCTTCTGCCCCTTCCATGGACGGATACGCTTCCTCTGTAGCTCCCCTGATACGGGGTGGAGCGAAGATAACGTTCGGCGCCAAAGCTCCCGACCTGATTGTGGGTGACCCCACGGTTCTAGCTGCAGCACCCGAGCCAATGGTGGCGGCAGGGTTCGGTGATTTGATGGGGAAGCTCACGGCCAAAGCGGACTGGCTTCTGGGACACTATCTTCACGGAGAAGCATACTGTCCCAATATCCAGGCCCTCGTGGACCAAGCAGTGCATTCGATGGTCAATCTCTTAGAGGGCGGCATTGACGATCGCGGGGAGTATGTCACAAAGATCCTTGAAGGACTGGTTCATTCCGGAGCCGCGATTACCTTGTTTGGTTTTTCGAGACCGGCATCGGGGGCTGAACACCATCTGTCTCACTATTGGGAAATGGCAGCTCTCCGGGAAGGGAGGGTGCCTGCTCTGCATGGTTTGAAGGTTGGATATGGAACCTGGCTGATATTGCAGGTCTACGAGGGCGTCCGCCGCCGCAGTAAGCGAGGCCTGCTTCCGAAAGACGAAAGCAAGGCTCTGGAACGGGCCATGGACCACCTGCCTTCGGCCGCCTCTTACGCCGTCATGGCAAGAAAAGCCCAAGTACCGTTGGAGCCGGAACTCCTCCACCTGAGCGAAACGTCTGTGCGTACGGCAGTGAAGGAAGCCATGGCCATTCGTGACCGCTACACGATACTGCCGTTAGCTGCTAGCCATGGCTGGCTGCCGGAGATTGCGGCCGAAATCGCAGTGCGCTGGGAGTGAAGGCTGAAGCCAAATCGATATACTGGCGGAACTGGGCAGACGAAAGGAGCAACCGCTGTGAGCGGCTGCTCCTTGTTCCGTTCTATGGGGCTTAGTCTTCCTTAATCTTCGATATAGGCTTCATGGATATTGAGGAAATTCTGCGCTACATACGGATGCATCTCCCAACCCTTGACATGCTCTTGGGCAGCGGCGTTGTCGTATTCGTAGAAGAGAAATGCATAGGGAGCATCCTCCAATACTATCTCCTGTACCTCACGGTAGGCCGCGAGGGACTCCTCGGAGTCTGCCGGCAGGGTGCGGGCGTATTCAAGCAGTTCATCCAGCTCCGGATTGGAGTAATAGGTGAAGTTGCTTCCGCCCTCTGTGTGGAACTGGCGGTAGCTGGCTCGGTCAGGGTCTAGCTGTCCGGCCCAGCCGAGAATGAACATGTCATAGTCGTCGGAATCGAGAATACGGTCCAGAAACGCACCCCATTCCTCGAAGACAATGTCCAACTGAATCCCTTCCTGCCCGAGGAGATAACTCATGATCTCGGCTACCTGCATCCGCACTTCGATGCCTTCCCGCGTGTAGAGGCTCATTTCGAGCGTTTCTCCGTCGGGGCCATATCCGGCTTCGGTCAACAGTTCGCGGGCCTTTTCCGGGTTATAGTCATAGCCTTCCAGCTCGTCGTGGAACCAAGGCAGCGTCGGCGGAATATTGGCTACGCCGGGTTCACCTAAGCCTTCCAGGAGCTGGTCCACAATGGCTTCACGGTCTACAAGATAGGATACGGCTTGGCGGACGCGTTTGTCGGCCAATGGCCCTACCTTGGTATTGAAGCCGATGTAGTCATAGCCCGGTGCCGGCAGGGCAAAGGCTTGAATCGAAGGATCGTCTTCGAAACTCCAATAGTCCATGGCTGATACCCGTGTTACGATATCCACTTCGCCGCCCTCGAGGGCCAGGGCTCGGGTGGACGATTCGGGGATCGGGCGGAATATGATCTCATCCAATTTCGGCTCGCCGCCCCAATAATCAGCAAAGGCAGTGAACACCATTTCATCATCCCGACGCCAAGAACTGAATTCAAACGGCCCGGTGCCTATGGGGCTGATGTTAAACATATCCGGGTCTTCTTCGACCACGTCGTGGGGGATGATTGGCATCCTGGCCATGTTGTTGACTAGAAATGGATTGGCGCTGGATAGATGGAATGTGATGGTGTAGTCATCGACTACTTCAATCTCCTCAATGTCCTGATAAAGGGCGCGGTCCTGGGCTCCTACCTCGGGATCCAGCACCGTAGCGATGGTGTATTCCACGTCGACAGCCGTGAACTCGCGGCCATGGTGCCAGGGAACGCCTTCCCGCAGCCAGAACGTCAAGGTCAGCTCGTCCGGGTCATAGTGCCAGTCGGTGGCCAGTCGGGCTTCCAATTCGAGATCAAGGTCATAGACAACCAGCGGTTCGAGAATGGTCAGATACCGCGATACAGAGTCAACGTCTACCTCTGTGCGCGGATCGAATCCCGTGGCTTCGCCCGGCATACCAATGGTAATCGACGAAGCAGCAGCCGTTCCAGACAGGGCCAAGAGCCCAACCAAAACTGCTGCCAACAACATGGATCGATGAATCCTCATACCTTATTACCTCCCAGTGATTGATATGTGTGCTGTAAACCAGTATACATTTTACGAAAGAGAACGTCAACATGGGTTTTCATTGAAAATCTTGGTCAATAGAGACTTTGCGGTTCCTTTTTTCGTAAACCGTCCATTTGCCCCCAATATTGACTGCCAGTGCTGACTGCACTTGTTTATCCCGCTCAAAGTCTCATTGCCTACGATATGCTGTCCATAGCTCTTCCGTCGCCCGCCGCGAATTGGTGAGATGGTTTTGCGGGAGGTAAATCCTGGCCTGCAGCGAAGAGTAGGTAGGGATTAGATTCGAGGAATGGAGGCTGACCGATGGCGGGAAGCAACCGTATTGCCCAGGAGAAAGTGAAGCAGGCCGTGGACATTCTGCGGGAAAAGGACCTGGATTGCTGGATTACATTCACTAGAGAAAGCGACTTGACGGGCGAGCCGTGTTTGGATTTAATCTTGGACTCCAATGTTACTTGGCTGTCGGCCTTTATCGTGTTTCGGACCGGCCGAACGGCAGCCGTGGTGGGCCAGGGTGATGTGCAGGCTGTGGAGTCCATTGGTTCTTTCGACGAAGTGATCGGTTACACGCAGGACTTCAACGCTCCGTTTTTGAACCTCCTTCACGAGATGGACCCCGAGTCTATTGCAGTGAATTTCTCTAAGGATCACGAAGCTGCCGACGGTCTAAGCCACGGCATGTTTTTGATGCTAGAAGACATCTTGAGGGACACCCCTTTCCGAGAGCGCATTTGTTCTTCAGAGCCCCTGGTGTTGCCGCTCCGGGGACGAAAAACAGATGCTGAAACGGCTGCCATCCGACGAGCCGTTGCGGCCACGGAGGCCATTCTTGACGAGGTTCCCGGCCATATCCGTCCGGGGATGACTGAGATGCAGATCTACCATTGGGTTCAAGAACAAATGGCGGCCAAAGGAGCTGAACCCGCATGGGACAATGCCTACAACCCCGGCGTATATTGTGGTCCCGACAGTCCATTAGGCCATTGCTTTCCTTCGGAAACGGTGACCTTAAAACCGGGCCAAACACTGGTTTTAGACTTCGGTCTGCAGGTTGACGGTTACTGTGCCGATATTCAGCGGACGTGGTATGCACTGAAGACCGAGGAGGCCGAGCCGCCGGTGCCCGTAAAGCAGACATTCCGTGATATGCTCGATATTTTGGAGGCGGGAGAGCGGGTGCTTATGCCCGGTAATACCGGTTGCGATGTGGACGGCGCCATGCGGCCTTTGATAACGGCAAAAGGTTACCCCGAATGGGGATTCGCCATGGGCCATGAGCTGGGACGTTCGGCCCACGATGGTGCCGTTTGTCTGGGGCCGGCGTGGCCGCGTTACGGGGAAAGTGTGCATATTCCGTTGGAGGAAGGCAATGTCTTTGCGGTCGAATGCGGCATTCGGCACAAGGAGTACGGTTACTTCCATTTTGAGCAGGATGTGCGGATCACCCCGTCAGGCATGGAATACCTGTCAGCGAAGCAGAAGCAGATCTACTCCATTCCCACCAGCTAGACAGACCACAAGAAAGGGTGAAGCGAGATGAATGATTGGAAACAGGCTTGTGAAGAGATGCTGCTGCAGTGTCTTAACTGGCAGAAGGGTGAATCCTTTTGCCTTCTGTATGATCAGCCCATGGGCGAGCTCGCGGCAGCGATTGCGTCACAGGCGGCGCGATTAGACGTGGGTGAGGTGGTGCAGGTGCAGCTTACTCCCAGAAGCCGAGATGGTGAAGAGCCGCCCTCACCAGCGGCCGCCGCTCTTAAGGCGTCGGAGGTGGCAGTGATGCTGACCTCGTGTTCGCTGTCCCATACGGCAGCGCGGCGCGCAGCCAGCGAGAAAGGGTGCCGTATCGCTTCCATTCCCAAGGCCAATCAAGAAATGCTGGTACGGGGCCTCGCCGTTGATCACAAAGCCATGGCAGAGAGGTGCCGCAGAGTGCGGGATCAGCTGGCACCAGGAGGAGTGCTTCATATCACCTCAGATAAGGGAACGGATCTGAGCATGGATATTTCCGGGCAGCCATTGTTCATGGATGCTGGCCAGCTTGGCGGAGCAGGAGCCTTCGGCAACTTGCCGGCAGGGGAAACGGCACTCACGCCGAGGGACGGTTCCACCGAGGGAGTCTTGGTGGTTGATGGCTCCATGTCTGGCGTAGGGCTTCTGGAGGAACCGCTCCGGATTCACATTGAAAACGGCGAAGCCGTTTCCATCGAAGGAGGCCCCCAGGCCCAGGTCCTGCGCGATCTGTTGGAGGCAGCGGGACCTCGCTCCGGTAACATTGCTGAACTTGGTATTGGAACGAACGACAAGGCGGAGATCTCCGGTATGGTTCTTGAGGATGAAAAGGTTATGGGCACTATCCATATTGCCCTCGGTAACGACTGTTCCATGGGAGGTACCGTGGACGTACCGATTCATCTCGATGGAATTGTCCAGTGTCCCAGTGTTCAGCTTGCATCGGGTGAATTTCTGCTCCGGGATGGACGCCTTCTTGTTTGAACATGGGTTCTTTGGCGTGCAGCCGGTGGCCATGAAGCTAAAACGCGGGAAGTACCTATCTAGGTTAGGCTAGGTTAGACGGTAGCGGTATTTTTCGCAAACGGGTTTCCTTTTCTGCTGTCATGTGGTATAGTATATAAGGACCATGAATTCAGACTAGGGAAGTGACGGCATCCCGATGGGGTGCCGCTTTTTGTGTGTTGAGGGCCTAATTTGGGTTCTGGGCAATACATGTGTTATAGACACGAAAGGACTGTATGGATGACAAAGAAGTTCGATGAATTAGGGCTAAGTCCAGTACTAATGGAATCCGTGAAGCAGATGGGATTTGAGGAGACGACACCCATTCAGGAGCAGACGATACCTCCGGCTTTGGCCGGACGTGATGTGATGGGACAAGCACCCACAGGGACCGGCAAAACCGCCGCTTTTGGTCTTCCGATGCTCCAACGTATGGAACCTAGCGGAGGGGTGCAGAGCTTAGTTGTAACGCCCACCCGTGAGCTGGCTGTGCAGGTGGCTCAAGAACTGAACCGCCTAGGCCAGCCCAAGGGCATTCAGGCACTGCCAGTCTATGGAGGCCAAGATATCGGCCGCCAGATTCGGAGGCTTAAGGATGGCCCGGCGGTCGTGGTCGGCACACCCGGACGTCTTCTGGATCATATCCGGCGGCGAACCCTTCGCTTGCAAGGGGTGCGGGTAGCCGTACTGGACGAAGCGGACGAGATGCTCAACATGGGCTTTTTGGAAGATATCCAAGATATTCTCTCGCACGTGCCGGCGGAGCGCCAGACACTGCTGTTTTCCGCCACGATACCACCTGCTATTCAAACGCTGTCAGGGCAGTTCATGCGCGATCCCGTACGGATCAAGGTGACCCCGCGGGTCATGACGGCGCCTAATACCGAGCAGGTCTATGTGGAGACGAAGGAAACCAGCAAGTTTGATGTGTTCTGCAATCTATTGGACCTGCATGGGCCGGACGCAGCCATTGTGTTCAGCCGGACAAAGAAGCGCGTTGATGAACTAACCGATGCCTTGCGGATTCGAGGCTATTCGGCCGATGGGATTCACGGCGACCTGAACCAGGCAAAGCGGGATGCGGTCATGGGGCGCTTTAAAGCCGGCGGCGTTGACGTGTTGGTGGCTACCGATGTGGCTGCCCGCGGTCTTGACATTGATCACGTCAGCCATGTTTACAATTTCGATATCCCCCAGGAGCCGGAAGGATACGTTCACAGAATCGGGCGTACTGGAAGGGCAGGCCGGTCGGGTATTGCCGTCACGTTGGTTACTCACAGTGAGATCCGCCAGCTTCGTTTCATTGAGACGGTAACGAAGACATCGATTCGGCGGATTCCGGCTCCGACGCTGGTAGAAACGAAAGAGGGTCTGCAGAAAAAGGCCGTGACAGAGCTTCTGGAGTCCTGTGACCATCCGGACACGGAGAAGCTGCGCCGTATGGCGGAAGACCTGCTGCAGCAGACTGACGCTGTTACTGTGGCTGCAGCGGCTCTAAGGCTGCTGTCTCGTGAGCCGAACACAACGCCGGTGCAGATCAGTCGGCAGGCACCTGCAGTTTCCAAGAAATCCTTCTCCAAAGACAGGAATACCCAGCCGCGGGGCGGAAAGTCCGGGTATGGGCGCGGCAGGGGCCGGAACCAGAAAGGCGATGGGCGAAGGAAACGGTCCTATGCAGGATAGGGCTGGCAGTTAGGCCATGGGTACGGATCACAGTCATTCCGATTGTGATCCCTTGTTGTTTTCGGACCGAGACGGAGTGGCGGTATCGCCGGAATTCTTCGGTATCAAATCGAGAAGCAAAGAACAAACAACAAAAGGCCTTGTCGGGAGTGTTGAAGACCGATGCATTTGGATGAAACACAGCAAGCCGCAGCCGCAGCCGGGCAGGGCCCGGCATTGATTGCGGCCGGTCCCGGCTCCGGAAAGACGAGAGTCATGATTGGCCGTGCCGCGAACTTGGTGAGCGAACACCGTGTCTCTCCCGAACGAATTCTTATCATGACCTTCACCCGCGCCGCAGCGGCGGAGATGAGCGACAGATTGGAGCGGCTGCTTGGAGGCCAGGCTCGGTTAATGCACATAAGGACCATTCATGGTTTTGCATACCAGTTGCTGCGGCATATCGACGGGCCGTTCCGTCTTCTGGATGAATCCGGACAGCGCCAAAGCATGGGTGCCATCATCCGTCGGCTTGGCATGAGCGAGGAAATGCTCGAACCGATGCTCCGTGAGCTGAGCAATGCTGTTAACCGCGGTGCTGCAATTGATGCCTATGAACCAGAAGGCCTGCAAAAGGCCGACTTCGCTGCTGCCGCTGCTGGCTACAGCGAAGAGAAGCGCCGTGCGGACAAAATGGATTTCGACGATCTGCTGGTACGTGCTGTGCAGATTTTGGAGTCTCGGCCGGTGAGGCCAGGACGCTATGTGATGGTCGACGAATTTCAGGATACCAGTCTGCTGCAGTATCGTATGATCCGCCGATTGTCGGCTTACGAAGAAAACCTCTGCGTTGTCGGCGACGACGATCAGTCCATATACGGCTGGCGCGGTGCAGACAGCATGATGCAGCGCTTTCTTGAGGATCACAAACAAGCTGCGGTGTGGAAATTGGCAACGAACTACCGCTCCACAGAACAAATCGTCGCGGTATCCCAGGCGATGATTCGATACAATCATGACCGGTTGGACAAGGAGTTGTCATCCTGGCAGACCAGCCATCGCGGCCCGGGGCCGACGTTCGTCCGTCCTGAGGACGAAAAGGACGAGGCACGCTGGATACGACGACGGCTGGAGCAGGAAAGAAAACAGGGCACCCCGTGGCAGCGCATGGCTGTCATTTACCGGACCAACCGCCAGGCGGTTCTGCTGCAGCAGCAGTTGGATGCAGCCGACATTTCCTACCGCACACTAGGCGGTGACTCCAAGCTGCTTCAGCACTGGGTATGTGGAGACCTGCAATCCTATCTGCGGGCTGCAGTCGATCCAGGGGACGGGGCGGCGTTTTTCCGCATACTCAATAGACCCGGTCGGTATTTTTCCCAGGGCATCGTGGAGCAGGCCCGGCGGGATATGACCGAACGCGGCCTGACCCCACCGGAAGCCCTGCGCTTCCGGCAGCTGCCGCCTCACTTGAATAGGGAACTCGCCAAGCTTTTGACCCAGCTGCGGCGCCTGCAGAGGCTTCCTGCCGGCCGGGCAGTGGAACACGTGCGGTATGAGATGGGATACGATCGATTTCTCCGTGAGACGTGTGAGCATCTAGGTCTGGATGCCAATGCAGCCATTGATGCCGCCCATGTCATGACGCAGCTCGCCGGTGCTGCGGAGCCGATACCTGAGTTTCTCGATCGTCTAGACGCACCGAAACCAGGCGCCGGCCAAGGTAACCACAGTGCTGGCGTTACCCTTACGACCTGTCATTCGGCAAAGGGTTTGGAGTTTCGGGTTGTAATTGTTGCCGGCGTTGTGGAAGACCTGCTGCCGCACGAAAAAGCGCTCAAGGGGAGCGTATGGAGCAACATCGAAGAGGAGCGGCGGTTAATGTACGTGGCCATCACCCGCTGTGAAGAGAAGCTTTACATAAGCAGTCCCAAAACGTTACGGGGCGGTGCTGCCGATACATCCCGCTTTGTCGGCGAAATGCGTAGAGGTGTCATTGTCCCCGACTTAGAACCTGGAACGGCAGTGATGCATCCGGCGTGGGGCTGCTGTCGCTTGGTAGATACCGATGGTGAATTGGTTTATCTGGAAACACCGGATGGTTCGCGAAAGCGGGTTCTTCGTTCATGGTTAGTAGAAAGGGCAGCCATCGGCTGACGGTTCATGAGCTGCTGGCTCTGCTGAGTTCGTCAAAAGGAGTGTTTCCATGGAAACCATTGTCATTGCCCTGGAACCAGAGGAGGATATGCTGCAGGCTATTCTGGAGGCACTAGCACGCGAATCGGTAGCCAATGCCGTCGTCCTGTCGGGGGTGGGCACCCTATCGAGGGTGATGGTGTCTAAGGTTGGCCATTGCAGACCCCAGAAGCATGACGGCATTGTTGATCTGCTGTCGCTCCAAGGCATCATTGCCGATGGAGAAGCGAGTGTATACCTTTCTGCGGCGAATGTTCAAGGTACCTTTGGAGGGCGCCTGCTGACGGGAACCATGGTGGATACTGCCGCGGAAGTGGTACTGGGATGTCTCGAACAGTCTTTGGAACGGCGTTCTGGAGAGTTACATCCAAAGGAATAGGTCTTCGGACGCCGGGCATAGCGCTTAGACTACTTCTGCACCGTCCTTTCACTGAAAAGGAATGCTGGCACCGGTTCGGAGTCTCGGAGCATGAAGACCAGATATCTGTCGCACCACTATGTGGGAATCGAAAGACCCGGTCCCCGTTGTGACTCGGCTCAGAGACCGGCGTTGTCCTGCCTGCCCGGCGATCTCCCATCGGGACCGCGGTTCCATGGACCGTTGTCCGGGCTGTTTCGTTGACAGTGAGCCTGACAGCGAAGCTCTAAGCGGGGCCTGGCCTGCATCGGTGTTCCATGCCATTGGCGGCGAACCCATGTACGTTTGCGGTTAAGTCGTCTCTGCTTCACGTTCGGACCATGGTTGGTCCCATTGGGCTTGGATCTGCGCCAGAGCGTGGAAGGTCCAACGGCAGTCCAGGCCGGATCTTGACATACTCCCCATGGCTAAAGGGGCTTCACGCTGGCCCTAGAAAATGCGGGGCTCCCGTGCCAAGCTTTTGCGGCACTGCAGGATAGAGGCTGGCTGCCTTCATGGAAACCCTGTTTGTGCCCATTGCGGCAGCAAAAATATCAGAATATAGTATAAAATTTATCGCAGACAAATATGAAACGTCAGCGGACTCTGCATGAATACGGTATTGCTGTTCGGGAGCGCTCTGGGACCGGTGCCGTCGCATTTCTTCACGACTTGTCACCGTGGAGAATGTCGGCTCCTGGAACGGCACTGCAGTCTGTCGGCAGCCCGCCGGTCTGCTTCGCAGCGGCCTCTGCCGGGGCGCACCCAGATCTGTTCGGACATACTCTGCATAGAGGCAGATGGGTGATTCTGCGCCGGGTGTACCCGCATGCATCGACGGCCGGAAACCGGTCATGGCCAGGCGCAGACTGCGGCGTCGGCATCGCTGGCGCGAAAGTTCGATGGCCCGCGGTGTCCTCAGGCTGTCTCAATACCCTCCCCAGCAGACACGAGGAGCACGCTGCGGGGTAAACAGGCAGTCCAGTGAGGCTTGGAATCCGCCGCGTTCACAGCGTCTGTGTTCCAATGCCAGAGTCCATCATCCCTGAACACGTGCCGATGGATATCCTCTGCAGCTCCGTCTTGAGTCGGAGACAGAAACCATGCTTTTGGCGGTGGCGGGAAGCACAGGGAGTGCATACAATGGAACAGGACGGTGCCAGTGCGGGAACGGAATTGGGCCGATAAACACGCTGTTTCCCGGGCACGGTCTTTACTAAGAGAGTTTCAAGCCGAAGCCGTTGGGCCAAACCAGGAAGGAGTCGACGCAATGCAAAGTCTGAACCAGTTGATGAAGGCGCACCGCCGTGTCCAACGTGTTATCACTCGCTGTTGTGACCAGGTGCTGCCTCCGTATGCCCTGTCTGTTGAGCAGTATCATATGCTGGTGGAGGTCGAGGAACTGCGCCATGAACTGGGAGTGGATCCAAGCATGGGCTGTATCGCGGTACAACTGGCCAAACCGGCCAATACGATGTCGCGATTGGTGCAGGAACTAGAGGCTCAGGGTTTTGTCAGGCGGTATCGCGATGCGATTGACCGGCGGATGTATCGGGTCTGCTTGACAAACCATGCCTGCAGTTGTCTTCAGGGGGTACAGCAAGAACTTGAGAGTACTTGGACACAGGCCCGGAACGACGACATGACTGCGGAAAGGTACAGTGAAGCGGCGTACGCTCTCCGTCTTGGCACTCAGACCTTTGATGTCCCAGACGGTGACAGAGCCGGAGGGGCAGTGTCCCATGGTTCTGACCAAAGGGCGAAGTTTCCCCGATGCTAGTACTGCTGATGAAGAACGGGACTTAAACCTGGCCTATGAGAGTCTGGAGACCGGCTATTGGCGGCATGGCGATAGATAGTCACGGAGCGGAGCCCATGTTTCCCTAATACAGCACGCTTCACCCGTCAGTTTGTCTGCACAATGAACTACAGGTACATGCCGGTGATAGGCGGGGAGGATTCGAGACCTGGGATCACGAACCTATCTCTGTCCGTGAAACCGAGTGCTTCCCCGTCGCGGGTTCAAAACGGCAATGACAGGTGAGGTGATGGCGGTGCCGGCGAATCTGTCCCCTGAGTACAAAGAAGCGGAACAGGCTTTCAAGAAAGCCAAGACCAAAGAAGAAAAGATCGCGGCTTTGGAGGAAATGCTTGCTGTGATCCCCAAGCACAAGGGAACCGATCGACTGCAGGGTGAACTAAAAAAGAGGCTGTCAAAATTGCGCAGTGCCGACGAGCCGAAGGCCGCAGCGGGACCGCAGTCGAATCCGTTTTTGGTTGAGCCGCAGGGAGCCGGGCAAATTGTTGTCCTGGGTTTTCCTAATGTGGGAAAATCGTCACTGTTGAAAGCACTGACCAATGCCAAGGCAGAGGTGGCGGAGTACCCATTTACGACGGCAGTACCGCAGCCCGGTATGGTCCCCTATCTTGATGTTCTCATCCAGCTTGTGGATACGCCCCCTGTGACTGAAGACGGCATTCCCGGTTCCATGATGACTACGCTGCAGAATGCCGATGCGCTGATGATCATGGCGGATATGGCTTCTGATCAGCTCTTGGATCAGCTCACCGAAACCCGGGACTTCCTGCTGGACCGGCGGCTGCTGCGGGACGAGGTTCCCCACGGTGTGAACGCGTTTACCTGGGATCGCGTCCTCTGGGTGTCGAACAAATGGGATCTGCCCGCAGCCGCAGAGCATCAAGAACTGCTGGCGGAACTGTGGGATGGTCCTCAACTGCTGCCGATTTCCGTAAAGAACGGCAGGGGTTTGGAGGAACTAAAACGGCACTGTTTCCAGGTCTTGGACGTGATCCGGGTCTATACCAAGGCGCCGGGCCGAGAGCCGGATATGGAGACCCCCTTTGTCCTGCCTCGGGGCAGTACCGTCATCGATTTGGCCGAGAATATTCACAAGGAAGTAGCTGAACAACTTAAGGGTGCCAGGGTGTGGGGGTCGGCCAAATTCGACGGCCAGAACGTGGCACAGGACTATGCTCTGCAGGACGAAGATATTGTGGAACTGAAGACCTAACAGGAGCCGTGCTGTGCCCAGGGGATTTTCTCCTGGTTTTTTCGTCTGCACAGATGTAAGAAAATACGGTATGGCCGAGACAGATATCTATGGGCAGTCTAGCAGTGCGTCGGTGTTTTCGGGCGCTCGAAAGGGTTTCGCGCCCAAGCCTGCCCATGACAGATAGACGGCCGTTGCAGTGCAAATACCAGGGAAGAGGTCGCTCGAGAAACCCTGTGCTTTTGACAGGCGCTCGTCGTGTGTCGTTGGGGCCTTGTCAAAGGCATTCAGTGGCCTGCATGGGAAAGGAAGTGTAAGGATGGGTGGTTTTGCTTCAGTCACTGGCTTACTGGCCGAGCGCTGTCATCAGGGTGCCTTACGTCGAGCCGAATCTGGAGTCTATTGCACGGCAGCGGGAAGCTGTGGGAAGAACTCTGGTTTTGGGGGTCGGCCAGCGGTGGTGACAGACCATGGCATATAGGCACGCAGCCAGCGTTCCCGGGGAAGACTTGGCTGCCGGCCGGGTTCTTTACAACTGCCCAGGTGCCGCTGCCTTTCCGGCTCGGCTGGCCAGCGAAATATACCAACGCTGTCGGGTTCAGTTACACGGCCGCGGCCAGTCCGGCCGGTTTCAAATCTGGGATCCGTGCTGCGGGGGCGGTCATCTTCTGACCGTTATCGGATTCCTCCACGGACATGAACTGCGGCGAGTCGTCGGTTCCGATCGTTCTCCACAAGCTTGTGAGTTTGCGGAGAAGAATCTAGCGCTTCTGCGGCCGGAAGGCTTAATGGAACGTCTCAGGCACATTGAAGATCTTTGGGAACGATATCAGAAACAAGCGCATAAAGAGGCACTGCAAAGTGCCCAACGGCTGCTACAGTATCCGGTTATGCAGAACCAGGCCCTTGATGCGGCATGTTTTTGCGCAGATGCTATGGATCAGGTATGGCCGGCAAAGTGGCCACCGCCGGACATGATCATAACGGATCTTCCCTACGGGAATCTGGTGGATTGGCAGGGGTTTCCCTCGGATATGACCGACCATCTGCCCGATGCACTGGCTCGGTCTCTCTCACCTGAAGGGGTGATCGCTGTTGTTTCGAAAAAGCAAGCACGCCCGCGATCACAGCTGCTAGAGAGGCTGGTGCATTTTACCATCGGCCGACGGCGCGTTAGTCTGTTCGTCCACAGTTAGAAGACGAAAGCCCAACCCTAGCAGGGTTGGGCTTTTTCATTACTGTTGAAAGGCCTGCCTTTGGGTGCGGAGCATGCGGCCTTGATGGCCCCTCCCTAGCTCTCTTTCCACCTGCTGGCGGATTCTGGCCGGTTCTGCCGGACATTCACCGTTTTGATCATCTGTCCGTGTCTGCGTCTGCGTGGCTACTGGCGCATTTTGTTCACCCTGGTGACCAGCCCATGCCGTGCCTACAGCCAACGCTGCCAACAATACCCCTAGTACGACACTGCCAACCAAGAGTTTCTTCACATGCATTCCCTCCTCTTTTTTGCGGAATCGGCGGCTCGGGAGAGCATTAATTCCCCATGAGGAATGTGATGATACAGCGGCTTTGCGTAAGACTGTCGAGATGCGAGCGATCCCCGCAGCAGGAATCAGTTCGACCATGGCGGCGTCATTTAGGAGCTGCAATTGGACAGATCAACACTTTCCCAAAGACCTGTTGGCCATGTCGGCGTCCGTGTTCGGTCGCAGAGTGCAAAGCGACATCCAATGAGCGTGTCGCGCATCCGGTGGATCAGCTCCCTTCTTTGGATCACGTCCATGCAACAGGTCTGCCCCGCCTGTATCCGCTTATGTTAAGCATAACAGTCCCGTTTGAAGTAAATTTGTGGATGAGCTAAAGATTGCTCGAAGACGCGAAAATGACAACCCCGGGCCGAGGGGTGTGTCTTCTGGCGCATTGTCAGCAGTGGTCTAAGGGCAGCCTGTGCAAAAGAAAACCTCCGTTGAAAAGGCTTTTCAACGGAGGTGCAGCCGCTAGTTCTTCCATGGCTGCAGTAGTGATGGCGGCGTCAAGATACGGGAAGTTCCAATTGCTCCCGAATTCGCTGCAGGAGATCGGGGACATGGCCCGGTGTCACTCCACTCACCACGTCATCACCCACGATCACCATGGGTCCGCTGGCGCACTGCTGGCAGCAGAAGGCGCCGCGCAGTTTGACGTTTTCAGTTAAATCTGCAGCCTCCACTTGGTCTGTTAGGGTTCTGAGCAATTTCAAGGAGCCCTTCAGATAACACGAAGTTCCCACGCACACCTGTACTTCAACGGCGGCCGGTTTCTTACTGGAAGCGATATCCATGGATTCACCTTGAATGCGGCGGCGAGAACCATAGTGGGTATGCAGCAGGGCATGGGACTTGGCACTGCCCGGTTCGCCCAGCCAGCGCTGGTAAACATCCCTCACCATGGGATTTTGTTTCGACTGATGCAGCTGCAGGGTTTTGTCCTCTCGATAGAGCCCATTGCTGCGGCGTTCTTGGGTCTGCTGCCTGTTGTTGGCTATGGGCTGCCCTGCTCCGCCAATACATCCCCCTGGACAGGCCATGACCTCTAGAACATCGATGGATTCCTCACCAGACTTGATCCGTTCCAGGAGTTCCGTGGCCTGTGCCAAGCCGTTGACAACCGCTAGACGAAGTGTCTGCTCTCCAATTTTCAGATCAACCCGTCGTGTACCGTCGTTTCCCCGGACCGCTTCGAAGGCCTTTGGCTGCGGCTGCCGTCCCGTGATTTCTTCATGGGCATGGCGCAGCACGGCTTCGCTGACGCCGCCGGTAACGCCGAATATCACGCCTGCACCTGTGGCAAAACCAAAGGGCATGTCCATAGACGTAGGCTCTAGGTGTTCGAAGGCCAGTCCTTCCTCGCGGATCATCCGGGCCAGTTCCTGTGTGGTCAATACCAGGTCCACGTCTGCCCGGCTGCTCTGCTGAAACTCATCCCGTTGGGCTTCGAACTTCTTGGCAGTACAGGGCATGACGCTGATCACATACATATTATCGGCCGAAATACCCAAGTCCTGGCTGTAACGATGCTTGGCCAGCGATCCGAACATCTGCTGCGGCGAGCGGCATGTGGAAAGATTGTCCAGAAACTCCGGATAGTACTGTTCCACAAACTTCACCCAGGCGGGGCAGCAGGAAGTGAAGTGGGGGAGCGGCTCCTGGTTTTGCAACCGGCCCAGCAGTTCATGGGTTTCTTCCAAGACAGTGAGGTCAGCCGTGAAGCTCGTGTCGAAGACGTAGTCGACCCCCATGATCCTGAGGGCCGCAGCAATCTGTCCCGTGACAGATTGGCCGGAGGCGAGATTGAACTCTTCACCGATGCTGACTCGGACAGCGGGGGCGATTTGTACAACGACCGTGGTATCGGGATCATGAATGGCACGCCAGGCACGTTCTGTTTGGGATTTGACGGTCAAGGCCCCGGTGGGGCAGATGGCAGCGCACTGACCGCAGTTGACACATTCCACATCGCCCAAATCCTTGCCAAAGGCGGGGCTGACCGTGATTTGGGAGCCGCGATGGGCAAAATCCAGTACACCGATTCCCTGTACTTCTTCGCACATGCGAACACAGTCGCCGCAGAGAATGCATTTGTTGGGATCACGCACCAAGGATGGGCTGGATGCATCGATAGGCGACTTGCGGTCACGCTGGCCGAAGCGAATGTGCTCAATACCGAATCGCTGGGCCAAATCCTGCAGTTTGCAGCTGCCACTGCGGCTGCAGGTGGTGCATTCGCGTTCGTGGTTGGCCAGCAGCAGTTCCAATGAAACTTTCCGAACGTGGCGAAGCTCCGCTGAATTGGTGCGAATCACCAGTCCGTCTTCGGGAGGTGTATGGCAGGCGGCCACCGTCCCCCAGCCTTC
This sequence comes from Clostridiales bacterium, assembly GCA_003551965.1. Lineage (GTDB taxonomy): Bacteria > Bacillota > Limnochordia > Darwinibacteriales > B1SED10-159 > B1SED10-159. The sequence continues at coordinate 30,955 of PUOC01000245.1, forward strand.
GACTTCAACCATACACATGCGGCAAGCCCCATAAACGCTGAGTTCGGAATGGTAGCAGAACGTCGGCAGGTCGATTCCCGCGTTGCGGATGACTTCCAAAACGTTGTTCTCGTCGGAAAACGTGGTTCTTTGACCATTTATCGTCATAATACCCATGCTTAGGCCACCTCCTCTACGGCATCGAAGTTACAGACGTCTTTGCAGGCGCCGCATTTGATGCATTTGTCTTGATCTATGAGATAGGGTTCCCGGATTGTTCCGGAAATGGCATCGACCGGGCATGCTTTGGCACAGCGGCTGCAGCCTTTACACAACGGTTCATTGATGACGAAGCGCCGCAGTCCCTTGCAGACCCCCGACGGGCAGCGCCGATCTACCACATGGGAAAGATATTCGTCGCGGAAGTATTGCAGTGTACTCAAGACAGGATTTGGCGCGGTCTTCCCAAGACCGCACAGCGAACCAATACGGACGGCACTGCCGATCTCCTCGAGATGATCCAAGTCCTCGGTGGTTCCGCGTCCTTCCACGATTTTCTGCAGGATTTCCAGCATGCGCCGGGTGCCTTCACGGCAGGGAACGCATTTGCCGCAGGATTCCAATTGGGTAAAGTTCATGAAAAACCGAGCCACTTCGACAATGCATGTCGCCTCATCCATGACGACCAAGCCCCCGGAGCCGATCATCGCCCCGGCTGACTGCAGGGAGTCGAAGTCCAATGGCAGGTCCAAATGTTCTGCCGTGAGACATCCGCCTGAGGGCCCGCCGATCTGCACAGCTTTGAAATCGGCGTTGCTGCGCACTCCCCCGCCAATGGCATATACCAGCTCTCGCAGCGTCGTTCCCATGGGAATTTCCACGAGCCCGGTGTTTTCCACGTCCCCAGACAGGGCGAAGGTTTTCGTTCCGGGGCTCGCCGATGAACCCAATGAACGGAACCACGCACTGCCGTGCTGAAGGATGTCGGGGATATTTGCCAAGGTTTCAACGTTATTAATGACGGTCGGCATGTTAAACAGCCCGGAAACAGCGGGAAACGGCGGCTTTGGTTTGGGCATGCCCCGGCGTCCTTCAATGGAAGCAATCAGAGCGCTTTCTTCGCCGCAGACGAACGCACCTGCCCCTTCTTTGATGCGCAGGGAAAAGGAAAATCCAGAGCCAAGTATATCAGTGCCTAGGAGGCCTAAGGATTCTGCCTCTTCAATGGCGTGGCGCAGTCTGTCGACAGCCAGAGGGTATTCGGCCCGCACATAAATGTATCCCACGGTGGCGCCGATTCCATATCCCGCAATCAGCATTCCTTCAAGCAGACGGTGGGGATCGCCTTCCATGAGGCTTCGATCCATGAATGCGCCCGGGTCGCCCTCGTCGGCATTGCAGATCAGGTATTTCTGTTCCGCGTCGGTGCCTGCTGCTATGCTCCATTTCTTCCCAGCGGGAAAACCGCCTCCGCCGCGGCCGCGCAAATTAGAGTCAAGAACTTCCTGCACAACACGATCCGGCGTCCGCTCCAGTGCATTGGCCCATCCCTGATAGCCGCCCTTAGCCAGGTATTCCCGGATGTCATCGGGTGCAATAGAACCGCAATTGCGAAGTGTAATCCGGCTTTGCAGCTTATAGAAGGGAATAGAGGCTTCCTTCTCGTAACTTCTCTTTTCGGTTGGGTCGAGATAGAGAAGCCGGGAAACGGGCGTGCCCGACAGGAGGCTGTCCACAATGGCCTCTGCATCATCGGTGGACACTTCTGTGTAGAGGGTCCCGGATGGCTCAAGCCGCACCAAAGGCCCCTTTTCGCAAAACCCCTGACAGCCGGTGCCGAGCGGTGTAATACCTGAGCACGCATCTTCAGAAAAGGTCTGATCGACGGTGTTGAGAAGATCCCGCCGTTCGAGCTCTGCCCGAATCGATTCATAGACCTGCTGTGCTCCGCTGGCCGAACAGCCACCGCCGGCACATACCGCAATCCGGGACTGGTGGCGGTTACGATGTAGTTCACAGCGTTTGCTCAACTGCTGCAAGTCCTCTAAGGTATTAAGCATCTGCTGTATCCCCCCTGGATTCGAGCGTATCAAGGATAACATGAATGGCGTCAGGTGTCACTTTTCCGTACACTTCGCCGTTGATCGTCACCACCGGTGCGGCCGCACAAGCGCCGACACAAGACACTGTCTCAACGGTGAACATACCGTCTTCCGTCGTGGCTTTTCCATCCACTAGCCGAACCTTCTTGCAGATGGCCTCATAGACAGGCATGGAACCGCGGACATGGCAGGCGGTACCGTCGCACACTTGGATAACATACTTCCCCTTTGGTTCCAAGGAAAACTGGGCATAAAAGGTCGCCACTCCGTACACGGTGGCGGGAGACAGATCGAGGGCGGTCGCCACATGGGTCAGCAGGTCTTCAGGAAGATAGCGATATGCGTTTTGGATTTCTTGCAGCATGGGGATTAAAGTAGAAGAATGCTTTCCATAGCGCTGCACAAGGTTGTCCAGGCGCTGAAGAATATCCAACTGTCGATTCGCGGTCGTCTGAAGCATGGACGTCATCCTTTCCAATGCAAGGGTGTATCCTGCGTTCGTGACATATTTAACGATAGCAGGCGGAGAAAAAGCGGCCGCGCGCAGCCACCGCACAGATAGCTTCCAGTTCAACAGCGGGTATGCAGTGCAGGAACCAATCTCAAGCACGCCTGCACTCTGTTCACTAATTAATTCACATACCCTATTGCCATTATCGCCGATTTGGTCTTTTTTTTCAACAGGAAATACGGAAAAATTCGTTAGAGATATGACAAAGCCTGTCGGCAGAGTTTCGTTTCTCACTCTGAGTGGTATCTATGGAGGCTATCTTTGGGTGAGGTCTGCGGGCCTTGCCGTGGCGGCACGAACGCAACATTTCCGCCAATTGGGTGTCTTTACTGCGGCACAGAACGGGCAGACAAAAAAGCATCCCAGGCTGACTGCCTGGGATGCTGCCATCCGATCCATTACAGTGCCAACTGGTATATGGCGAGAATATCTTCTTGGCTCAAAGTGACAAACGAACCCTGGGTCCGGCGGCCATCATCAGTGCATTTGGCGGCCATTTCGTCAAGGCGGTTCGAGTCAATCCCCGCATCCGCTAGACTGACTGGGAGACCGATGGAGGCAAAGAACTGCTCTAACCGTTCAATGCCCTCAAGAGCCGTCCTTTCAGGGTGATCAAAGTCGTATTCTACGCCCCAGACACGCACGGCAAAGCGGGCAAAACGAGCCGTATCATGGGTGTACACGTACTTCATCCAAGCGGGGAAGATAATAGACAACCCCGCTCCATGGGCGATGTCATAGATCCCACTGAGCTCATGTTCGATCTGATGGGATGCCCAGTCTCCCTGCCGTCCCGTACTGAGCAGGTCGTTGTGGGCAATTGTCGAAGCCCACATAATCTCTGCTCTGGACGCATAGTCTTCTGGGTTTTCCAAGGCCAAGGGGACCTGCTTGATAATAGTACGCAGAAGTCCTTCACAGAGCCGATCGGTGAAGTCCACGTCTTTGGTATTGGTGAAATAGCGTTCCATGACATGGGCCATGATATCGGCGGCACCGCAGGCCGTCTGGTACGGAGGCAGGCTGTATGTCCATTCAGGATTCATGACAGCAAATTTCGGGCGCATGAGATCATTGCCCACCGGGCGCTTGAGCCATCCTTCCTCCTTCGTAATCACGGAACTGTTGCTGGCTTCACTGCCCGCTGCGGGGATGGTAAGAATAACTCCCAGGGGCAGGGTTTCGGTGACTTCAGCTTTTCCTTCGTAGAAATCCCAGACATCACCGTCATAAGGGGTCCCTATACCGATGGCTTTGGCAGAATCAATGACGCTGCCTCCACCCACCGCCAAGATGCAGTCGATATTCTCCCGTCGGCATAGTTCAATCCCCTCTTTCACAAGACTGAGGCGAGGGTTGGGTTTGACACCGCCTAGTTCCACAAAGTCCAGGCCTGCTTGCGCCAGCGACTGCTCCACCTTGCCCTTGAGGCCGCTGCGGACGACGCTGCCCCCGCCGTAGTGCAGAAGGACCCTGCTGCCCCAGCGGCGCATTTCCTCTCCGACTTCTCCTTCTGTGTCTTTTCCAAAGATAATTTTCGTTGGCATGGCAAAGCGGAAATTGTCCATACATGCATTCCTCCATCCAAGGTGTTTGTATGCTTTTCCACCAGTATACTACAAAAAAGGGCATCAGAGAAAAGGATTTCACCAAGAGGATTGGCCATGACGGAAACCCCGAAACTGTGACCTAGGCATAGCCGTGGTTTGGCTGCGGACAATCTGGCGTCATATCTTGAACCGGGCTATACCGATGGGTCCATGGCTCCTCTGGACGTCACAGGCAGTGGCCACAGAAAGAAGCGGGCTTGTCCTGCGTTGCAGAATAACGGCCAGCGCTTCTAGGCTCTACCGTTACTGCAGTCACACCGCCGGCATTGAAAAGAAGATCGGCCGACATTGTTGTGCGGAGGGATTCTTGCCTAAATCCAGAACTATGTACCACAGCCGGCATAGAGCCCTCCCTTTGGAACTAGGTGTGAATCATGGGGCGTATGTCACGATATCATCGTGAGAGGACGATTGGATGTTCGTCTATGCAGTGGATCGCCATACACGCCTGAAGTTATTGGACACACGGGACGCAAAACCGTTGTTTGCTTTGGTTGAACGCAACCGCAACCACCTCAGCCCATGGCTGCCTTGGGTGGACAAGACTGTCTCCGTCAAAGATATGGAGAAATTCATTGAAAGAACCCAGCAGCAATGGGTGAGAGACAATGGCTTTACCGCAGGCATTGTCTATCGCGGCGAGTTGGTGGGTGTTGTTGGCACGTACGGTATTCGCTGGGCCCACCGTAAGACAGAAATCGGCTACTGGCTGGACGAAAAACATATGGGAAAGGGAATTGTGAGCCGCTCTTGTGCAGCCGTTGTGGATGAGCTTTTGACGGGCTGGAAGCTTAACAGGATTACCATTCTCTGTGCAGTAGACAATACGGCCAGCAGGGCCATTCCCGAACGGCTTGGCTTTCAGCGGGAAGGAATTATGCGGCAGGCAGAAAAACTTAGAGACGGCTATGCGGACTATGTCGTCTATGCCATGCTGCGGCAGGATTGGCAGCGGCCTGCGTGGATGGAGGGAAAATAATGAAAGTCGTTAGAATGCTTGCCATGATGGGCCTGGCGTTTTGTCTTACTGTAGCTCTTGCCAGTCCGGCTGCAGCCGGAGAGGGGCCCAAGTTCCTGATAATTCATTTGGATGGAGTTTCAGCACAGGACTTTTTCGAAGCGGGTGCCCACGGTGACCTGCCCAACCTTTGGACGCTGTTTGAAAAGGACCTTATGGTTCGCCACGGACTGACACTATTCCCGGGAGGCACCCAGATTATCTATCACCGTTTGAAAAAGGGCCTAGACAACTCCGAACACCGTTTGGTCGGTTGGGGCTACTTTGACCGACAGTCGGACACAGCATACTATGATCACCACGTACTGTTTGAGATGTACAGTCATTTTCCGCGCCGCAGCCGCAGCCAGTATTTCCTGGGCTTTCCTTTTCTGCGCCACATCAACGGCATGTACCTCAAAAATGTTCCGTCTCTCTTTACCAAATACGATGTCTTGGAGTTCTTTTGGTTCAATACGGATGTGGCAGGCCACCTTTGGGGTGAAGAGGCCCACCGCCGCAGCATGGTGCTGTTCGACCACTATATGGGATATCTTTTGGATTGGGAAGGACTTGATGAAGTCAACGTGGTGCTGTATACCGATCATGGAATGGCTTTCGGCGACATCCAGCCAGTGAACGTGCCGGAGATTCTAGATGAGCATATCGGAGACAACGTGCGTTTTTATTCCTATCCAAATATCTATCTCCACGATGACAGCCAAGCCCATGTCTATGCAGAAAATATTGCAGAGCAGTCCTCGGTGGACTTTGCCTTTGTGCGCCTTGACGACCATCGAGTGAGGGGCTACCATAGTGCTGGATCCGTAGACATCCGGCAGAGGGACGATCAGTTCTGTATCGACTTGGAGGGCAGTGATCCCTTGGGATATACTGGGCTTGCAGGCACAGACCGGTGTTTAGATGCGGATCAGTGGCTCAAGCGTACGGGAGAAACCCTGTATCCAGCGGTGCCGCCCAACCTTTATCGCTATCTCGAAAACCCGTATACCGGAGATATCGTTGTGGTGTTGAATCCATCAAAGATACCGCACTCGTCCATAGGCGATCAGGGCGGCCATGCAGGGTTCCATCACAGTGATTTGATGGTGCCTTTAGCCTTTTGCGGGCCTGATGTGCAGCACATGCGCAACATAGACCACGTGTGGCTTCATGAACTGTTTGATCGCTGGCTGCCCATGGTGGACTTTGACTCTGTTCCAGACCGAGACTGGCAGTATGCCCAGGGGTACAGTGGTTTTGGCGGACAATTGTCTCGGCAAGGGGCACTGGTGCTGTCGCCCGCTTACCGGTGGCAGACGGCTTTGGAGATTCAGGATTCAGGAGTTGGCGGATGGTTAGCCTATGATGTAGTGAGTTCCTTCGCCGGTCGATTTTGGCTTGGCGTGGGGGCATACCGCGATGGGTTTTCTCTGTACCGAGGCGTGGAGTTATCAATGGGCGATTGGCACGGTGGTGCTCGGTGGCGCGGCGACAGTGACACCGAGTTTTTCATCCACTATGCGGTTGATTCGGATATCC
>PUOC01000069.1 GCA_003551965.1 Clostridiales bacterium
AATCCCATCTCCCAGCTGTGACACCAGCCGTCCGCAGAACAGCAGGCCAAAATCCCGATTGATGAAGAAACTCGTCATTGCTTTCATGTTCCTCTTCCCTTCGTCTGGTGATAACCGCAGCGGCCGTGTACCGATAACAGATGAACCACGGAAGTGTCTCTACAGGGTTTTCCGGTGCTGCGCCCCTAATGAATGATTGCTTCATTCATTTTTCTGCCAAAATTTGCCTTCAGCTGCCAGGTCGCTGCACAGTGCTGCTCCCTAGTGAAGGCCTGCCACCATTGGTTGTCTGCCATGGTGAATGAACCATTCATTCTCTAATCTAAGAATATCCCGAATGACAGTGGATGTCAATACCCTTGCCAACATTTTTTCGCTTTAATTCCAGCGAATCTTCTGATATTCTATAACCATACTAGCAAAGATTGTCAGCGGGTACTCAAAAGGAGGCTTCTCCATGCCGCAGAACGTTGTTTTCATCATCACAGACGATCAGGGATACGGGGACCTTGGCTGCACAGGCAACCCTGTTATTTCCACACCGCATCTGGACTGCCTGTATGAGGAAAGCGTCCGCTTCACTGACTTTCACGTAGGACCTACGTGTGCGCCTACTCGTGCCGGTCTCATGACGGGCCGTTTTCACAACAGCACCGGTGTTTGGCATACCGTCGGGGGCCGCTCCCTGCTGCGCAGGGATGAAGTCAGCCTGGCCGATATATTTCGGTGCAACGGATACAAGACCGGCATCTTCGGCAAGTGGCATTTAGGAGACAACTACCCCTACAGGCCCCAAGACCGCGGGTTCGACGAAGCAGTCGTTCATGGGGGAGGCGGCATTGGACAGACACCAGACTATTGGGGAAATGATTACTTTGACGACACCTATTACAATATGGGAGCCGCCGAGGCTCACCAAGGCTACTGCACGGATGTTTGGTTCCGCTTAGCCATGGACTTCATGACCCGGCAGCAAGACAATCCCTTCTTCTGCTATATCCCTACAAATGCCCCCCACGCACCCTTTCAGATCGCTGACGTCTATGCCGACCGCTACCGAGACACCGAACCAGAAGTGCGTGCCCGGTTCTACGGCATGATCAGCAATATCGATGAAAATGTCGGCCGCCTACGAACTTTTCTGGACGACGCAGGTCTTGCAGACAACACCATCCTCATCTTCATGACCGACAACGGAACCGACGGTGGCTGTGTCCAGGAGGACGGATTTGTCGTCGATGGCTATAATGCCAATATGCGCGGCAAGAAAGGATCTCCCTACGAAGGCGGCCACCGCGTGCCCTTCTTCCTGCACAGACCCGGCATGGGCTTCGCCGGTGGACGGGACATCGACACCCTGGCCGCTAACGTAGACGTCCTCCCGACGATTGTCGAACTAGTTGGATTGGATCTGCCTTGCAACCTCGACCTTGATGGCCGCAGTCTGTATCCGCTGCTGCAGGGCCGATCCGTCTCCTGGGAAGAACGGGTCCTGGTCACGGACTCGCAACGCGTTCCCATACCTGTAAAATGGAAGGACAGTGCCATAATGAAAGGCAAGTGGCGGTTGATCAATGGGTGTCAACTCTACGACCTGACAACTGATCCCGAGCAGCGGAATGACTGTGCAGGCGTTAATCTAAAGCTCACGGCAGCGATGCGGACTGCCTACGATATCTGGTGGAACAAAGTGTCCAGCCGCTTCGAGGAAGAAATTCCCATAAGTATCGGATCAGTGCGGGAGCCCACGACCCGCATAACTTCCCATGATTGGCGCGGCGATGTGGGTGACTGCGCGTGGAATCAAGGAGAAATCCGCGCCGGCAAAGAATGCAATAGCTATGTGGAACTCTTTGTGGAACAAGCCGGGACCTACAGCTTTGAACTGCGGCGTTGGCCGCAAGAGGAAGACCGAGCACTTGCCGAAGGGATACCCGGCGATCGGCTCGATTGGTTCACCGGCGGAGAAGCGCTGCCGATTCGCCAGGCAGTCATCCGCGTGGGAAACCAAGAGCGGTCCGCCGAAGCTGATCCCAGGAGTCCATCGGTTACCTTTGAGCTGCGCCTAGAGCCGGGCCCCACCCACATGCAGACATACTTCATAGATGAGACGGGTTCAGCCAGGGGAGCGTACTTTGTCTATGTGACCAGAGCCCATGCCGCTAGCGCAAGCCAGTAAGACCGGATCCGACTTCCCACGCATCGGAGGATACCGAGATGAACACTGATCCCCGTCCAAACATTCTGTGGTACTGCACCGACCAACAGCGGTACGATACGATCCACCGCCTGGGAAACAGCTTTATCCGCACGCCGGTTCTGGATTCACTGACGCAGACCGGAACCGCTTTTGTCCGCGCCTACACCCAGAGCACTGTCTGCACCCCGAGCAGAGCCAGCTTCCTGACCGGCCGCTACCCGGCAACGCATCATGTCCACCGCAACGGGAACGCGTACTTCCCTGGCACAGAGACGCTGGTAACGAAGCTTTTGGCGGATGCCGGCTATGACTGCGGACTCGTTGGCAAACTGCACCTGTCCAGTGCAGCCCACAGGCTCGAAAAGCGGCCGTCAGGCGATGGGTATCGGTTCTTCCAGTGGAGCCACCATCCCAACCCTGATTATCCTGAGGGCCACGACTATGCCGACTGGCTGGCCAACGAAAAAGGAGTCGATCCCGCCGCCCTGTACGGGAAACTTCAGGGAAGCATCGGGCCGGGTGTGCCGGCAGAGCTGCATCAAACCACATGGTGTTCCGAGACGGCCATTGGTTTTATCAGGGAAGAGCGGCAGGCACCTTGGTTGCTGAGCATCAACCCGTTTGATCCCCATCCGCCCTTTGATCCTCCCCAAGAATACCTGGATCGCTACAATCCTCAAGAACTCCCCTATCCGCTGTTCCAGGAGTCTGATCTGGAGCATCAAGAGCTCTTTCATCGCATCGATCAGCAGACACGACGCGCCACAAACCCGTATCAACAGCCGGAAAAGGCAGCCGACACTGGCAGCATTAAACGGGGTGATATGGGCTCCATCCCCCCTGCTGCCTATGACGCCCGTCTCGTGAAGGCGTGCTATTATGCCATGATCGAACAAATCGACGAACAGCTCGGACGCATCATAGCAGCCCTGAAAGAAACCGGGCAGTACGAGAACACGATAATCGTCTTCACCGGCGATCACAGCGAACTTCTCGGCGACCACGGTTTGATCTACAAAGGCTGCCGTTTCTTTGAAGGATTGACCCATGTGCCGCTGGTGATATCTTGGCCGGCCGCGGTGACAGCCGATGTCACCAGCCGCGCTTTAGTGGAACTGGTGGATATCGCGCCTACCTTGCTGGAAGCAGCTGGCCAACCGGTTCCCGCATATATGCAGGGCTGCAGCCTGCTTCGGCTCTTGAAAGGAGAAGCCGCAACCCATGACCACAAAGCCTCCGTGATTTCCGAGTATCACGGTGCCGTTGGCGGCTCCGCCATGCCCGACCAAACCCACGGGTTCATGTACTTTGACGGGCGGTACAAGGTCTGCATCTACGAAGGCCACGACGTGGGTGAGATCTACGATCTAGACACGGACCCCGGGGAATTCGATAATCTCTGGTTCAAATCCGGTTACAGTACACTGCAAGCCGACCTGCTTTGGCGGGCTGCCAAACGCTACCTGTCAACCAGCGGCCCCGGAATTGAGCGCACTGCACCCTACTAGGAACAGAAGTCCATGGACCTGCGGGCGGCCCTCGTACAAAAGAGAGTTCCTGGGGGAATGCACAGCCTGTCCCCGCACCGGTTGTGCAACCTACGTGAGAAGGCCGAATTTTCTTCTGCAAAGAAGGATTTTGGCAACCGTTATCTAAAACAAACAATACCTTATAATACTTCCAATATTCACCATGCTGTCGATGGTCAAAGTCACACCGCTGGCGCGGTCCAACAAAGGCAGTGCCAGTCAAGGGGAGAGGAGAATGCCGACGTGAGAAAGTTACATCGGAAACGGTCCCTGATCATGGTCGGATGGATCAGCATTGCTGTGATCATCATGGCCGCTTCGGCTTCTGCCCAATGGGGAGATTACTGGCAGCAGCTGCCCCTGGCAGAAGATTGGGATCCAGTGGCGAAATCACAGGCCGTGGCTTCCCAACTGCTCCAGGCGCAGCGGCCCGACGAAGTGGAAGCGATTCTGTATGATGTTTTGGAGCGAATTGGCTTGGGCGTCTATACCGCCGAGGGTGAAGTCATCGTGGTCGGAAACGAATCCGACGCTGACGACTTCTATCTCTACGATTTCGAAGTGGCCTTATTGGCCCGCGCCTTCTTGAATGAACAGTATGTAGCTCTGACATCCTATGCACAGCAGTGGCAGCAGTACGGCATTCACATTCGTCCACTAGACCGCCCTTTCTTGGTTGAAGCCATCACCGCCGCTGATGTGGAAACGGCCCTGCGGAAGAAGCGCCAGTACGCGCAGGACAATCCCGATCTGCATCAAGGGTTTGTTGTTCGCTTGATTGACGAGCTGGGCGATCGCGAGATTCGGCCCTTTGACCTATTGGAGGATGAGGAGGAAGACCCGGAGTTGATAGGGATCCGGGCCCAACTACAGGAGGGAATGGAGATCATCCGGGAAGAGGCGTCGCAGGACGGTGACTGGGATACAGTGGCCTGGGCTGACGAAATGCTCGACGGCGGCCTCGACGAAATGTATGAAGCAGCACTGGCCGGCGACCAGCAGGCGTTTATGCGGGAAATTATGGCCGGCGCCGGCTTGGATCAGGCAGAGCTGGCTGAATGGGAACGGGATTTGGCCGGTGTCCTCGGGGACATCGATGGCATGGAAGCGACGCATGCAGCCATCCATGACCTGGTGGGATCCATGCGCCATGTTCTGCAGGGCGGCGACAGTGACATCTTCTTGCAGAGCCTCGAAACCGTGCGGATATCCCAGGAAGATATGCAGAGGCAGATCGACGAAAAAGTCCAAGAGCTGATTGCAGACATAGAAAAACGACGGAGCAGCATTGGTGACCCGGGCCGCAATACCGCCAGGGCCGTGCTTACCATCGAACAGGATTTTGCCCACGGCCTCTCCGGCTTCGCCGCGGCCCAAAGCCGGCGGGAAGCCATGACCGCCATGATCGAAGAACGGGAGGACGATTATCGGAAAAGCATGGAAGAATGGCAGGAAATGATGCAGGAACCCGCCGGTTTCCCCGTCCTGCCTGAAGAAGACGACAGCAGTCTCTACTTCGATCCCATTCAAGCTTTTCTAGTACACGTGGACCTATTCTTAGCCGCTAGGGATCCGACGACAAGCGGTCTGTCGCTTCCGTGGCCCGGAAGCCGCACAGCGCAGGCGTCAGTTCTCGACCCCTGCGCCCATATTGGCAATCTCGAAAGCAATCACCCTGATCTCTACGGTGGCCTGACCACTATGTTAGACATCGCTGCAGCGACCCAGGGCGCCGTGTCCGAATTCCGTGAGCTGAATATGAAGCGAGCCTTAATGCGTGTCGCCCGAGGGGTCTTCAACACCGTCACCACGGAAATCAGTGCCAGGATTGAGTACAAACCTCCGGAGAACGACGGCATCTTAATGCGTTTTTGGCATGATGACCCGAAAAAAGCAGAGATCCATGTGGAAGTACGAGATATGGTACCGGATCTACTGCCGGAACCAATTCGCAACGCCCTGCAGGGTGCAGCCTCGGCCACGGAAGTCTGCGGGCCTCTGCTTGATGCAGCCAATCTAATCGGCGGCGGAGCCGGTGAGTTGGCCGGCGAGCTGGAAGCCATCCAGCGTTTGGCCGAAGGTCGAGACTTAAGCAATATACCCGTAATCTTCAAAATGGAGGCGCAGCACTGGCATGTCATCGATCCCCGTCCTGCAGACTGGGAGCTGATCCGAGCCGGCACCCACTTTATGCAGCGTACCGACGACGACGGCAGAACGGTCGGCCCATTTCGGCCCGGCCTGGACGGTTTGGATGTGGGCGGCTGGCGCACCGAAGTGCGGGTACCCATTGATATCCAAGCTCGCATCCATGAAAGTGCCAGTGTGATCTGGAACCCTGCCAACTGGGGTCTGGCTGTGGGTGAAGATCTGTTTTCTCCCATTGAAACCACAGTGGCTCTATCCATCTATGAATTAGAGCCCCTGCCCATGACAGGGCAGATTACCATACGGAGAACCGTCAGAGCAGAAGGGGCTGCCGAATACGCAGATGAGGACGGTGAGTCCGACATAAAAGAAAAAGGGTCAGCCACGGCCACTCTGAGGTTGACCAATGTAGAAATCAACAAAGATGGGATCGCCGGAACAAGCAAGGCGTCTCTCAGCATCGTCGGCGATTGGGAAGGAGAATACTATGAGGAATCCGCCTGCGACGACGGCGGCACTAGCACTCTGAGGCAGACAGCCACGGGCAGCATCGACGATTCTGAACAGGGAACGCTGCCGGGAGTGCGTCTGCAGGTGGACTCGAGATCAGCCCTGCACGACTTCAACATCGGCAAAATTATGTCCCTGGCCGGGAGCATGGCCCATTCTATACAGGGCACCCAAACCATCAAGGAGCGGGGCACATATTGCTCGGGTGAAAGCTATGCCCGCGATCCGCAAACCGCCTCCGCCTCCCTTCCGGATGGTCTATTTGACCATCTGTTCCACTCGCTTCCGGCGCGGATTCCAGCCCGGGAGCGCCCGGAATTTGAACGTACGGCACAGCAGGTAACAGGACAAGCTTCATGGGACGAACGATATCCTTCCAAAGCCGTCGAGATGCTTCGAGCACGCATGGGCCGGCCGCCGCATCAAGTCGTCTATAATGTGCATACCACCGTAGATTGGAGTTTTACTCGACATCGTTGAAACAATAGTCTTGCGGACCAGCCCAGCCCCTCTCATTAAGCGGGGCTGGGCTTTTTTTGGGCTCTATTCCGCGGCAGAGGCAACCCAATCTGGTATGCGGCCATCACCGGTGGCATTGCCTGCTAAGAGCCAACGCAGGGTAAATCGGGCCATATATCCGCGCTCATAGCAGTGTTCTTGACCACCTTCGTACTGCAGATAGATCCACCCTTCGCTGGCCGTTCCCCGCCGGCCCGCTGCCAGCGACGAGTACGCAAAGGGACCGGGGTGGACTAAGCGCTTGCACGGCCAGGAATGCCCGCCGTCAAAACTTGCCCAGACCGTGCCATGACGGCGTTCATGCCCTGCCTCATCGGTGTTGCTGTAGATGAGAATATCGGCATCATCGACGGGCAGGCGAACCAGGCCTGCACAGAGACCGAAATGCCCATTGTAATTGTGGCCGCATGGTTCACACCCGCGGTAACGCGGCCCATCGGGAATGACCGTACAGACGTGCCCCCCCTGCCACGTCTCCCCGCCGTCGCCGCTGTAAGCGGCCCAACGGCGCCAACTCCAGCGATCCTCGGAAGAAGCGAAGAAATGTTTGCGGCTGTTGTGGTACACACGTCCGTCGTCAAACTCTGTTATGGCACTTTCTCCCGTGCCCTCTTCGGGGAACGGCTGCGATGCATGCCACTGCATTCCGCCGTCGTCACTGAACACCGCACTGGTATAACCGCGCGGTTTATCGTAGACGCGGGCCGGACGAATCAAACGTCCGGCCTGCATCCCCCGCTGCAGAGTTATACCGTGTTCACACATGTGAAAGCTTGGAACACAGCCGTTCATATCCGGTGCCACTGTGAACTCCTGCTGCTCCCATGTCTTTCCGTGGTCGCCGCTGCGGTATAGTTTGGTGCCCGTAAGCTGGGTTTGGGGCGTTGTCGGCGGATGCCCGGCTTCCACGAAAACCAATACGGAGCCGTCCGTTTCATTGACAATGGCCCCGCCGCCGTGAAAACCAGGATCCGCCACAACAATGCCTTCGTGCCAAGAGAAACCACCATCTTCGCTGCGCCGCACAACAAAGCGCTCCTGCCCCCACGTAGCCACCACCGTACCGTCACAGGCAACGACCACATTGGGAAAGCGGCCGCCCTCAAACAGCGTCTCTGCATGGATTTCTTTCGCTCCCAAGAAGGAAGCCAAACTGGCACTCGGTTTCTTCATACTATGACCTCCCCGGTCTGCGGCTATGGCACCCGATTGCGCCTATGCGCCGCTCAAGCTGCTGCGGATGGAACTGGACCGCTAAGACATAGGGTTGCGCATCCGATGCCCAATGCCCGTAAGTCATGGTTGTGACCATTCCGTTCGGAAGTACATGAACCCCGGGATAGGCGCAATCCCACTTGCGGTGATTGGCGTGGATCCTGATGCGATAGCTGCCTTCTCGGCCGCTTCGGATATCTTCATACGTTCCCACCCAGGCGGCCCAATCTCCCTGGGAAGCACTGTGGCGGGCTGTATCCCGAAATACAACCACAACACGCCCGTCCTGAAGATACCGGGCTGTGTGGCGGTCACCGGTTAACGCAGCCGGCAGTTCCTGGGGTTCCGACCAGGTTCGGCCTTCATCGCGGCTGAAGCTGGCAAAGGAATTAAACTGACGGGTGTTTTCCCGCAGCAAGATGGCGATTTCGCTCCCGTCGGGCGATCGCAGCGCCCCTGCCTCACAGAGATGGCCGCGGGGATGCTCTATAATGACCCGAGGTTCGCCCCAGGTTAATCCGCCGTCAAAGCTCTCCACAGCATAAATGCGCATACCACCGTCGGCCTCGCCGGCCGGTGATCCCCAGTGCTCATAGGGACCGCCGCGGAGCATCCGTCCATCGTCGTGAAAGAAGGCCAGGTAGTGCCCGGGCATTTGGAGAGGAACCAGATCGCTCATGGCCACGATGCCGCCATAATCTCCAATGGGTGTCAACGCAGACCAGGTGTTTCCTTGATCCTGGGAATAGGCCATGCGAATCGGATATAAACCGGAGAACAACAGCCAATACTCCTGCCCCGAAGGGCCAAATGTGCGGTACAAGGTCGGAACTTCCCGGGATGTTGCCCAGCTCTTGGGCGTCGGCAAGCGCTCCGACCAGGTCCTTCCCCCGTCTGGACTGCGTTTAAGGACGATGGGCCCCCGTCCGTGCCCCTTCGGATAGACAGCGTAGATCGTTTGGCCATCCTCCAGCAGAATGCTGGTCACATGACCCAAGTATTGCCGCGCCTCACGGTCAACCACAAACCGACGCTTATCCTCCCAGGAAATGTCCAGCATGGGTATGGTATAACCGGGGGACCTTGCTTGGGCCTTGGATGGGCCTGACCCTGTCATGGCCGTTCCCCCTTCCCCTGCTTGACCGAAGTCAAGAGCCCAACCTCAAGCAGTATGTCACGAACATGGCGTTCCTCAACCAATCCGAGCCCTTCAAAGGGCGGGGCCATGTGTGATGTATCCAGCACTCGCAGCCATTTCAGCGCAGCTTTGAAAGCAGACAGGGCCCGGGCGGAATGGGACTTTTCCTGATCCGGTGTGGAACAGATATCGAAGAGCCGAATCATGCGATTCTGCAGATGACGGGCTTCATCCCACCGTTCCTCTCGGCAGAGCCGGTACAGAGCAGCATATTCCTGCGGCGCCACATTGGCCAAGCCAGGAACCACCCCCGCGGCCCCGGCATGCAGCACCGTATCCACCAGCAGTTCCATGCCGCTCATGACCGAAAAGCCGGGTAAGTTTTCGGCGGCGATGAGCAGTCGGCGAAAAGCCTGCATGTCACCGCTGCTGTCTTTCACTGCGCAGATAGTCCCCTCCCCAGCCAAGGATATCAGGGTGTCCACGTACAGAGGCACTTTCACCAACAGCGGCACCGTGTAGGCAATCAGAGGTGCGTGCGACTGCTCGCGGAGAATGCGGAAATGGTCGCATACTTCCCTTTGGGTATGGAGATAGTAGTATGGCGGGGTGACAACGAAATGCTTTATACCGTAACTGGCTGCCTGCCGCATGTATTCCATGGCTATGGCCGTACCCGGAGCTGCAATGCCCGCCAGCACGGGGACTCTTCCCCGAACGGTGTTTTGAACCGTAGAAATAACCGTGTCTCGCTGGTCCATGGTCAGACTGCAAAATTCACCGCTGGATCCGAGAATGAAAAGGCCGTCAACCCCGGCCTCTATTTGATAATCCACCAAACGCTGCAGCGAAACCGCATCAACGTTGCGCTGCTGGTCAAAGGGGGTAATCAGTGGTGGTATGACACCCTCAAAACGCTGTGACTGGCCTTTGGATGCAATGGCCATGGAACCAACTGCCTTTCTCTGCCAAGTATGCCCTGGCCGTTTTCGTGCAAGCCGCGACGTCAGGGAGGCATTCTGCCTTTGTTGCTTGTGTTCTCTTTGTCGGCGCTGTGGACCTCCAGGCCTGGCAGAAATCTGACGAACACTGCCTCTTGGGGGGTGCAGCATCCTTAGGCAAGGGAAAAACAGCTGTTCATAAATCAGCCGTCTGTAGGCTCGCAGCCGGTACCCGCTGCCATCATTCCACGCGGACAGGGCCACAGCACGATAGCAGTCGGGTTGATCCAAGAAGTCCTTGTCTTTTACAATGGATCAATAAAGGGGTGGTTGCTATGATTCTACGGCTAGAACACGGCGAAATACTACTCCAACTTCTGCAGGCCTCTAAACCAGTTCCTGTAGAAACATTGGAGCCACAGCCTGCTCTGTATGAACTCCACCTAGCCGGCATTGTGCGCCAAGATGATCCGAACTGCTGGATCTTAACCGATCAGGGGGGGGAATTGGCCTTGGCGTTGGACCAGCTGATAGAGCCTCCCGATAACCACCAGTGGAGCACCGCCAGCCATGACGACGATGAAAAAACCATTCTCGAAAAACCAGTCCTGCCCGCCCCCAAAGAATGGTCGGCGGACTTCCGTCTGCTCGGCAGCGAAGTGATCGATCTTCTCGATGCCGCCCGCCGCGGCGGCCGAGTTGGGCCCGAGGGACAGCAGCCGCTGTGGGCCCGGGGCTTGGCACAGCACGTACGCTATACCAAGCGCAAGCGTGAACGAATCGAGCTGACGGCAGAGGCCCAACAGATACTGGCGGTGTACAAGGCCGTGAAACCCCGGCTGGAAATTGACTCCGGATTGGCTGCGATCATCCGCAAGCTCCCGCTGGGCCCTACAGAATCCAGCCACATGGAGCTAGAGGCATATGATCGGCACAGGCTCGAAAACATGCGTCTGCTGTCCTATTCGCAGCCGGACTCCCGCTTCGCGGCCTTCACGGCCCTTGGTCAAGCAGTGAAGCGAGCGCTGAACACAGGGGGCTTTGCACCGGAAGGGACTGTACTGTCCGAGGATATCCTGCATGCCATAGACGAAATAGGACAGGGAAAGAACATTCCTGCGTCTCGTTTGGCTGTTGTTCAGCAACTATGCTATGTAGGCAGTGCCGGGGAGCTGCTTCCTGCGGGCAGAGAAGCTCTGGAAGTGCTGCGGCTCTACCGTGACGGACCAGATAGGACCACTTGGAGTTTTTCGATCGATGCCGACGAAGCTGAGATACTGCAGACTGTGGAAGCGCTTTGGGAGGAGACGCAAGAAAACCCGGACAGGGTACCCACCTTTGATCAACTGCGGCACGAAATGGTGGATCGCAAATCCAAACAGTATAGAGAGCTAATCAAGTGGTACGGGCGTGAACTCAAAGAGATGCCCGAAAAGCAAAGGAAATTGGCAGAGAAATACGACGCTGCTGCCAATAAGCGCCAGTGGTACGAGGAAAACTTCGACCTGCGCGCCATGCTCCACAGCCTGGAGTCCTTTGATCTGATTCGCAGTGAAGAAGACGAGAAAAATCGCACTGTCTTTCACCTCACTGAATCCGGAACGAAGGTCAAACGAGATCAAGATAGAGGGCTTCGCACCGTTTCTTCTCGAGCCGTAAAGGCTATCACGCTGACCAATAAGGAGTTTTCAACGGCACACAGCGATTGGATCTCCGAGAGCAAGCAAGCAGGCCTGTTAGGTTCGTTTGAAGCGACCGATGCCGGTCAGATGTACGCTTCACTGGCTTACAACGTATTTCGCACGCCTTACTTGTCCCATTATGAACTGCTGGTACTGCAGGCTGCACCGGACTACGGATGGAACGAACAAGACCTGATCGACAACATGACCGGTGAAATGAACCGTGAATGGACGCGTTGGGCCTTGGACAGACTGGAATCCCGAGAGCTGCTGGAACGCCTGGTAGACGGCAATATTGTCAAAACCAAACCGGGCATTCTGATGGGCCATGCCCTGTCCGGTGTTCCGAAGGGCATGGGTATGCCGATCAACCCGAGTATCTACCGTGTAGTCAAGGGCATGGCAGCAGCGGGTACCATCTACAGCACCGAAAAGAAGGTGCGTGTCTCTTCCGATGGCCTGGCCCAAGCAGTTCAGGAGAGCGGCTTGGCTCCCGAACAGTTTGAACGCTCGGCCCAGGCAGCCAGAGCCGCAGGGTTCATTGGCGAGAACAGCGTCAATGAGGCGGGGCAAAAGCTTCTGGAAGCCGTGGAACACCTCCAAAGAGCTGCAAGCCAGGATAGTTATCATGCCTAGAATGCATGGATGGAGCATCCCTCGGAGTGACGCCCGAAACTGAACTATGTTTATCCGGGGATGGCTCCAGTCATGTGCGGTCGCTCGGAGGCCTGTATAGCGAAGCACGCGCTCCTCAATGGGCACGCTCCCCGGTTCTGGGACTGCATTTTCTGAGCTAAGGGCAAACACCGCCAATTGAAAGGGCCTTATCCGGGCCGTCAGGCGGTCTGACGCGAGCAGATTACCCGTTAAGTCGGCAGCGCGTGTCGCCGCCGTGTACCGTTAGCGAGTGTTGTCATGCCCCCATATGGTGGGCAAAAAACCTGGAAAACGCGGTTCATATGCCGGAATAGGGACAATATGCGGTGATAAAGAACAGCAATCAGGCACCGATTCACGCCCCGTTTAGGCAGAGAATCGGTGTCTTTCTTATGAGGGAAACAACTCTACGCTGCCCTGCACGGTCGGAATTGTCTTTGGGCGCCGGCGGATCCCTTTTGGTTAAATGTGTTCTCATGCATCCCGAAGATGTGGTCTAGCTTGACCCCCACAGCCCGTTAAAAGTGCCTTGGTGGCTTATCCCACATGAGTTTCCGCTCAATGGAGCCAAAACACTTGTCTCGCAATTGCTCTGTCATGAACCCCAAGTGCTATCGTGGTTCATCGAGGCCGCAAATATATGCAGATCAGGGCCGCCGACCACCCAGACGCATTCATATCCGTCATTGGCGCCTAAGCCGCCGATCTGCTGGCGTGCGATGCCGGGCCAGGTATTCACGGGCAAACCTTCAATGTTGAGCAGCATCCAGATATGCCTGATGGAGCACCGGATGGATCTTACGCATGGATACGGGCCGAAAGGTGTCCTTGCGCACACAAACGTGCAGCGACCGTCCGGTCACACAGACACCGTTGCCAGCCGTCGCAATTTCGTAACCATAGGTGATTCGCAGACCATCGTAGGATTCCACCCATGTGGTTACGGTGACATCATCGCCGTACTTTACCGGTCGTTTGAAGGATGCCTGAATATCCACCACCGGAGCCACCAACCCAGATTCTTCAAAGTCGCAATAACTGTAGCCGAGATCGTCAAAAAACGCCGTCCGTCCCAACTCGAACCAGACCAGGTAGTTCGCGTGATACACCACACCCATCTGATCCGTTTCTGCATAGCGAACTTGGATCGGTATCTTGGATTTGATCATCGGGCAGCCCCCTGTTCTAGCCGACGCATGTTGGAAACAGTTTGACACATGCCAGGTGTCTTTGACATACTGAAGTACAAATTTTTCGATCCGGCACGGCGCTCGTATCATATGGTCAAACCCTGCTGGCACGGGCCGGCGGGGTTCGATTTCGAGTTTCTCCCCCACGACCTGCTAAGAGTCTACTTCCTACGCCCGAGATCCTGCCGTGGATCAAAGGCATCCCGCAGACCGTCACCGACGAAGTTAATGCTGAGCACCACCAGGAAAATTGCCGTCCCTGGAGCCACCCACATCCAGGGCATATTGGCCAAGATATGGAGCGGTCGTGCCCGGCTGAGCATATTGCCCCATGACGGTGCCGGCGGTGGAACGCCCAGCCCTAAAAAACTCAAAGCAGCTTCTGAGAGAATGGCCACAGCCACGCCCAACGTAGCAGATACCAGCAGCGGCGAGAAGGCGTTGGGTAAAATGTGGCGGAACATGACTGCTAAAGGCCGTGCTCCGATGGCTGTGGCAGCCGCAACAAAATCGACATTCTTGAGCTTCAAAAACTCTGCCCGAAGCAATCGCGCACTGCCCGGCCACGACAATAATCCCAGAATGATCATGATATTATAAACCGAGGGGCCCAGCACCGCGGTTGCGGTAATGGCCAAAATCAGGAAAGGAAAGCTGTAGAACACATCGGCCAGGCGCATAATGACCGTATCGACAGCACCACCCGAGTATCCAGACAGAGCTCCAAAGAACGTGCCAATGGTAAGCGAGATGCCAACGGACACTAAGCCAACCGACAGCGAAATACGGCCGCCATAGAGCGTTCTGGCCAAAATATCGCGACCCATGTCATCGGTGCCGAAGAGATGTTCACTAGATGGTGCCTGGTTCCGAGAGCGAAGATTTGCCCGGTTCGGATCATGGGAAGTAAGAAACGGTGCAAACACAGCAGAAAAAACAAAAATCGCCAGCAGGATCAACCCCGCCAGACCCAAGCGGTTGCGCCGAAACCGCCGCCAAAACTTATTTCTGGGAGAATCAGATTTCATGGATATACTTGCTTTTGCTTCCAAAACCAACGCCCCCTAATCGTAGCGGATCCGAGGATCCGCCACAGCGTAGGACACGTCGGCGACGATGCTGCCGATAAAAACCAAGACGGCAAACATTAAGTTGATCCCCATTATCACAGGATAGTTTCGTTCGCTTACAGCTTGAACAGCCAGTGAACCCAAACCCGGCCAGGCAAAGATGTTCTCCACAATGACTGCTCCAGAGAAAATCGTTGGAATTAGGAAACCTATCAGCGTCAAAATGGGCAGCAGGGCATTGCGCAGGGCATGCTTGTAGATTACCATATTCTCCCGCAGCCCCTTGGCCCGGGCTGTGCGCAGGTAATCCTGACTGATGACCTCCAAGAGACTAGCCCGCATGTAGCGGGCAATGCTGGCGATGGTACCCAAGCCCAATGTTAACGCTGGCAGTATCAAATAGGTGAAGTATCCCATCAGGGTACGGGCTTCACCAGCCATGAAGAAGCCCCCGGCTGGAAGCACGTTCAATTGGGCAGCAAAGATATACAGTAGGATCAAACCGAAAAAGAAGCTAGGTATGGATATGCCCACAAAGGCAAAAAACGTTATAGCGTAGTCGAACACAGAATACTGATACCGTGCGGAGAGAATTCCTATCGGTATTCCAATGCCCCAGCCTAAAAGAATGGATGCCAGACTGAGCAGTATTGTGGCCGGCATCCGTTCGCGGATTAGGTCCGCAACAGGCCGACGCCCCGAATCAAAGGAGCGTCCCAAATCGCCCCTTAAAGTGCGGCCGAGCCATCGGAGGTACTGAACAATGAATGGCTGATCAACACCTAACTGCGCCTGCCGTTGGGCAACAACGCCAGGATGCAGATCAGGAATGCCGCGCAGGTGACTGACTGGACTTCCCGGAGCAACGGTAATCATTAAGTACAATAAGAACGTAAAACCCAATAACACTGGAACACCCTGAAATAGGGTTCTGCGTATCAGATATCTCCACATAGTATCACCTCACAACAGAGGGAGCAGCAGAAGCGCTGCTGCTCCCCTATTGCTTCGTCCTCATTTAACAGACTTTGCTTGAAAGTACGCCCCGGTTGCAGACGGCCTGCTGATTTGGCGGTTCCGTTCAACCAAAGAGCGGCTTTACTGTTCCAACCAGACGCTGCGCAGCAGTTGACGGCCTACCAATGGACCATACGGACCGGGATCCGTGTCCAGACCCCGCACCCGCCCATTGGCCGCACCAATGGTAACAGCGTAATTTAGGAAAATATACGGCAGTTCACGGTTGATGAGCTGCTGCCACTCAGCATAAAGCTCCTGACGAGTTTCCATATCGGTTTCGGAACGGCCCATTTCGATCAGTTCATCGGAGCGGTCGTTGTAAAAACCAGGATCGTTCCAGGGCACTGTAGAATGCCAGATGCCGTACGGATCGGGATCCACAGACAGGCTCCAGCCCATGGCAAACATGTCAAATTCACGGGCGTCGATGCGGTCCGCGGTGGAACTGAAGTCCATAAACATCAAGTTGACCTTGACACCCAGGTCTGCCATGTTCTGCTGGAACAGTAAAGCCATTTGCTCATCGGTGCGGCTGCCCTCGGGAACAAGCAGCTCGAATTCCAGACGCATGTCATCTTTCTCTAAGACACCATCTCCAGATTCTGTCCAGCCGGCTTCAGCCAGCATCTCGGAGGCCAATTCTGGTTTGTACGGGTAATCATGGACGGCTTCATCACTGAAGGCCCAGGAGGCCTGCGGCATGGGAGCGTTAGCCACAATACCGAACCCTTCGAGAATGATGTCGACATAGGTTTCACGGTCAAAACCGTATTTCAAAGCTTGACGCACATGCACGTCAGCAAAACGGTCCTGCCGCAGGTTGAACGCGATATAGGAATAGTTGAGAGCTTCGTAAACGTAGATGTCAACGAAGTCCATGACGTCCACTTGGGGATAATGCTCAGGCGAAATTTCAATGAAATCAACACGGTTCTGCTGCAGATATATCGGCGCCGCATGGGCGGCTACTTTCTGGAAGACTAAAGTATCGATGTTTGGGCGCCCGCGGAAGTACTCTTCGTTGGCTTCCAAAATCACGTGCTGGCCAGTGGAAAATTCAACAAACGTGAACGGACCGGTACCAATGGGATCGGCGTTGAAATCAGCCATTTCCAACTGGCCCACAGGAATGTCCGCCAGCAGATGCGATGGCAGAATCCCGTAGTTCATTTGAACCAACAGCGGCGCAAATGTTTGGCGAGTACTGAAACGAATGGTGTAGTCATCCAGGACTTCGATGCCAGGCACGAAATCGGTTTCGCCAGCTTTGTATTCCTCGGCGCCGTCGAGAACTCGGAAGTTACCGTAGCGAACACCGGTATATTCCGGATGCAGAATGGTCAGGTACGTATACTCCACGTCCTTCGCTGTAACTTCCACACCATCATGGAACTTGACACCCTCGTTCAAATGAAAGGTAATGGACAGTCCATCTGCAGAGATTTCCCAGCTCTCCGCCAAGTTCGGCTGCGGCTGCAGTTCGGCATCAATTTCAATCAGACCATCGAACACAGCATCGATAACCCAACCATCGTAAATTTCGGTGTACAGAATGGGGTTGAACATACCGCGAGGATTTGTCGTCATCCCGTAGCGGAACGTACCTCCCTGCACGGTCTCGGCTTGAACGGCTATACCGAAGGATGTCACTAACAGTAACACCAATGCAACGGCAAAAATCTTATTCAACATAAGTCCCTCCCTTTGATAGCATCGCCTCTCGGATGGTTCCAAGGTCCGTGGCAAACGTGTTTTTTCATGTGTCAGCGTTCGGTCGTCCCTTCTATTATTCGGCTGCGCAGAGATGGGTTGTCGCGGCTTCGATCTGACGCCATACGCATTGGCTTTTTGGCATTCGCCCCACTATGACCGCGAGAGGAACTATGCTCCTTGTCAATTGGTCTGTGCGTTACGTGTTCACGAAGCCTGTCGGGATTCCCCATGAGCAATCCCGAACTTTTGCCCTCGAACAATTCCAAATATGGGGCTGGTTCCCTATTGGTGCATCGTCACAGTGATTGGCCGGTCATGGCCAAGCTGTGGATGACAGATCTGTTTTGGATTGCCTTACTCATAAACGACAGTTATTCCGGCTAAGAACGGAAGCCTGGGGATCTATCGCTGTGTTGCATTCGTTCCTGTTGTTTTGCCAAAACCACCTATTGCTCGGGTTAACGGTATGTATGGGCGGAAGACCTGCATGGCGTCGTACGGTGCGCTCAGGGGCTGTCAACGCGGAAGTATTCCCGTGTTAAATCGCCGTCTTTGGAACGCCGATGGGAAATATCGCAACCCGAACGCCAGCCCAAGAAGAAAAATTCGACACGGTGCAACAAGAAAGCCACCGAAGGCCACGGGATTGCAGGCAAACCGCGTTCACTGCCAACCCGACTATGAGTACGGCTGGGATTGTTCGACACAACCGTACTTCACAGGCCACCCCCTATATGTCGTCTCGGCCCCCTTATGGTCGCCACGATCTGCGACGGCACGAAAAGCTGCAGCCAATTTCCCGAGATGACTCGATCAGTCTCGTCATAGGCTCCTTCCACCGGCATCAACACTGGACATTGGTACTCCAAAAGCGCATCTCGCTCAGTACGGCCCATGATCGCCAAAGGCAGCGCTGTCCCCGTGCCTCGGAAACCAGCAACTCTTATGAACAACGCTGTTTCGACGCTAAGTACGGCAGAAGGTCGATGCCCATTCGAAGCAGGTCGACATCACTCTAGCACCATGTGTTACATACGACTGTACAGCGGCATGATCGGCCCACACATGGATGCTTGGTGTGCTGTCCGCCAAGACTAGCTGACGTCCCTGAAAAGCACACCTTTCCGTGCAGCGGCTCAGGCCTTGCCCCGGCAAAACACACCCTTGCAGCTTGCTTTGAGCTGTCGCTCCGCAAGCGACTCTCCAAATGACCGAACCAACCGCTTCACACTCAACAATTTTCTAAAAATTACGCTCCTTTTAGCCGTGAAGTCAGACCTCCTTTCCAAGAGGGTGCCAGTTGTTCGGTGCCAAAACGGCACGGTCATGGTTCCATGGTGCAGCATCCTGTATGTCTATTCTGTACGTGTGTTTGACTTCCTTGCCCTTCTTTCCGAATCATGACTTCTATATTTCGCCGTTTCCAGGCAGTCCTCCTTCAGCGAACACTGTCCCTAAAAGGTAATTCACTGCTGGGCAAAGACACCGGCCGTTGGCTTTGTCCCAAGCAACTTGCCTCCGGCGAATGTAGTTATACCACAGGCTCGCTCCGGTGGAACAGCGATCACACCGCCACCACCAGCTGCGATCTCTCCCAGTCGTACCAACACGCCTCTCCGATTGACGGGGTTCATACATGCCGAAAATTCCAGACAACCATGCACCATGGTACGAAAGATGCAACGAGGAGACACAAGCGAGTGCCGGGTCATGACTTGGTCCGCATCCCGTAGCTGCCGTTGATCACAATAGGCCGTGCCCCACTCTTGACGAAGCGCAGCACGTTTTCTGAAACTAACAACCCTAAAGCCAGGCCACTCGAATCTACCTAGATGCCATCACCGGGTGAAGCCACTTCCCGGACAGTGTACCACCAGACCTCCTTAACCCCCAGCCAGATCTCCGGAAAAGCGGTCGACTGCCCCAAGGAAATGTTTCAGGGTTTCCCATGGAACACCAGCGCGATCAACAGGACCGCCCGCAGCGATCTGCACACTGCCGTCATGGGTTGCCAGTGAAAGCTTGGTGGTTTCGCCAGCTCTGCTTGGGGAGTCTATCTCTGGCGGCTTGAGACAAGCAATGCCGCGGCCAAGCGGGAAGCGAGTTTGGAGGATCAGTCTTCGCACGCCGCAGACGCAGCTTGACAGCCAACTCGAGGGAGGCGGGGCCAAGTATGGTGTTGGATTCTCACATGCTACACCTTCGACAAGTGTTTCCCGGTTCGCCATAGGCATCTTCTGCATAGCTGAGGAGTGGCGCTCATGAGGACCGTATTCGGGGCATTTGTTGGCCGTAGGCACCGAGGTTCGGGGGTTCAGCCATATTGAGAGGATTCTACTGGGCTTGCAGCGGTTTTTGAAAGATGAAGAACAGATACGCTTTCTCAACGAGAAGGTCATAAAGCAAGCTTTCTTGCATGAGGTCGAACGCAGGGTAACGAACGATGCTACTGTTTCCGTCAAGAAAATTGAATTTGAGGTCCCACAATTTTTCTCTGGGCATCGGATAACGATTCCCTGTGGGCCTGCAAGTCGGATGACTTGACTACTGCCTATTTGACACACCCTGCGGAGGACCGACTCCTCTTCATGCCATGAAGGCTATGGCTCCCATGGCTAGGAAATTGGCGACAACATGGGAAAGCACCGGGTACCGAATGGAGTCGGTCTTCCAAGCCGCCCAGCCCCAACAGAGTCCAAACAAGGTTCCCCCGAATGTCGCCAAGACCGCTCCTTCCACTCCAAAATCTGGCATGACAGCGTAAGGAGCGATGTGCCAGAGTCCAAACACTGTGCTAGGAAAGAGATATCCGAGAAAACGCTTACCTGGAAAGACTTTGACATAGACGCCTCTTCAGAGCATTTCCTCGAGAGTTCGGTTAGTAACGGCCACCGGTAGAGAGAGCAGAACCACGGCTATGCTGATCTCTCCCCAGACTTCTGGCAGAGAATACGCCGGGTAGGCAACGACAGGTAGAAGGAGCAGAGCCCAACTGAGTCCGTCTATACCATTCCTGGGCGCTGAAAACATCCTTCTGAACGCATTCCAACCCATCATCCATAGAGGGAGTAGAATGCACCGGAACCCCCAATAGAAGATGTACCCATAGAGAAGGCCTCTAGCTATACCGAACCTGTTTACCAAGGGCGTTAGGACCAGGTAAACAGTGAGCATCAACACGAATGGAACCAACAGTGCTATGCAGACCTTTGATCCCTCTTCTACCCATAATGACATGGGCCGAAACAATGCAGCCTCTATCCATGGGCTATTCGGGCGACGTAAAGGACCAAAGGCTTGCCAAAAAGGGCTTGCCTGGCCTTGTCCTTACGTCACCTGACAAGCCGCTTGAAATATGTGTTCACTAGATCCCCCTCGCCTTCCTCCACAATTTGCCCGCTATCCATGATTAGAACGCGGTCAGCCAAGGCGTAGGCTGCTTGCTGATCATGAGTCACGGTCAGAATTGTTGTATTGTGCTTTTCGTTGAGGCGATCAATCACGTGGATCAGATTGTGCAGATGGGCATAGTCCTGACCGATGGTTGGCTCGTCCAAGAGCAATATGGGTCGCTCTGCGGCTGCCACGGCGGCAGTAGCCAGCAATCGCTTTTGCCCTTGACTGAGAATCAAGGGATGTCGATCTCGCAGCTTCGTCAACCCGAACAATTCGAGGAAATGATCCACTCGGTTGGGACCTCCGGCAGCCAGTTCCACTTCCTGATATACGCTCTCCATAAAGAGCTGATGATTGGGGTTCTGAAACACCAAACCCACGCGACTGCGATTGAAGGAAGCATCCCGAGCGCTATGGGGTTGACCCAACAGTTTAAATGTCCCATAACTGAGACGTCTACCGCGGCAGAGGCCAGCCAAGATTTTCATGAGCGTTGATTTGCCGCTGCCGTTCTCCCCGAGAATCACCACACGCTGCCCCTGCGGTACGTGAAGACTGAGATCCCTCACTACGGGATCCCGGCCAAACCTATACGAGGCTTCCTCCAGTTCAATGGCTGGATGTGCGGGCTTCGCTTGGCGTTTCTTTGGCATCATCGTCGAGAGGCGCCGCCGGCGGTCCTCGGCGACAATGTCTTGGGTGTCACTCCAGTCACGCTGAAGTTCGCCATCCTTGAGGTAAAGCAGTCGGTCCACATGGGAACTGGCTAGGTCTAGCCGGTGTTCGGCCATCACCACGGTTTTGCCTTGCCTGGTCAGTTGCTTGAGGAACAGCAACAGTCTTGCGGCACTCTGAATATCCAGGTTAGCCAGGGGCTCATCGAGCAAAATAACATCAGGCAGCGTAGCCAGAACCGACGCAATGGCCAGACGCTGCTTCTGCCCGCCGGAGAGATGCTCCACAACCGCATCCAGATCCACCTGGACGATCTCCCGCAGTCGCTGCAGACGTTCTTCCATCTCAGCCAACGGTACGCCCAGATTCTCCATGCCAAAGACCAACTCGTCCTCCACCGTTAAGTGCAGCACCTGGGCATCCACGTCCTGCCATACGGTTCCAATCCTCGCAATCAGTTCCACCGGACTAAATGCCTGCACAGAGTGACCATTCAACCGCACCTCGCCCGAGATGGTACCCAACCAAAAGTGGGGGATCACTCCATTGAGACATTTTAGCAAGGTGGATTTGCCGCTGCCGCTTTCACCGCTCAAGAGTACAAACTCCCCTTGGGACAAGGAAAAACTGATGTTCTTTAGCAGTGCGTCCTCATTCTCCGGCAGAGTATAGGTTAGTTCGCAAACGTCTAGAATCGCCATCGAATCGTCCCCATTACTACCAAATTCGCAAGCAAAAAGAAAAGATCATAACTTCCGAAGGATACATCCCGATACCTCGTCTGCTGCCGTTTCGTTCCAAAACCGCGCATCTGCAAGTTCATGGCAATCTGGTCGGACAAGCTCATCATCCGGAACAAAAACGGTACCAGCATCCCCCGGTACATCAACCCAAGACGGCGCTGCCCTTTGTCCACTCGCAGGGAAAAGGACTGGATAATCTTCGTCATATCTTCCTTCAAAACCGGAATAAAACGCATGGTTATCAGTAAACCCACCCGGAGCATCCAGGGCAAACGCGCCTGGTGGAGAGCCCGCAGGAACTCGTTGGGACTCGTCGAGCCAACGAACAGCGTGAATGAAAAGAAAAGATAAAAGAAGCGCACAGCGGCCGCCAGTGCCATTGGGAATGTGCCGCCGAACAGCCAACCCACCACGAACACAATAACAGCGGCCGCGCTAACATACGGCAGGGGACCCCGCAGTTGGCCCCCGAGACCAGCCAACAACAGAAATCCCCAGAGAAGGAATAGGTACAAGAGCAGTGCCGTTGGACTTGGTGTGGCAAGAGCGTAGATGAAGATAAGAATCGTTGTGATCAATTTGACAATGGGGTGCAGCTCTCTCAAAAAGGGAGCTACCCCGGCAAAGGCGCTGCCTTGCATCACTTCACCCACTTAACGCATAATGGTGGTACGCCGAAACTCACTTCCAACACGGATTCCCAGCACAGCCCCCATGCCGCCAGTCACTGCGCACAATATCGCCACAGCGGCCAATACAGGTGTGCTGCGGAAGAGGTCACCCAAGGGCATTTCGCCCAGAAACAGCGCCCCGAACAAAGCACCTACCACAGCCATCACAGCCATGTACAGGCCCGAAGCTCCAATGATTCGACTGCGCTTGGGAAGGCCTCGCTGCGTCAGAAAGTAGAAAAGGTCTGCAGCCACACCGCTGATCAAGAGGAACCCCAGGATCACCGGTGATATGAAGAGCAGTACCACGCCAGTGAAAAACGAGATCAACGTGAACAGCCCATGTTTGTCGATTCGCATCAAAGCCAGAGCCATCAGCAGTCCATAAAAGGGAGCCACCACTAAGTTGCGCAGACCTGGAACGGGTACGGCCACAACCAGCGGAACGGTTACGTAGCTGAGCACATTCATAGCAGCGGCAGTCATAGCGCTGTAGGTGATATCCTTCAGATTGTACTGCATTGTCTTCATCCTCTCGCATATCTGCTGCTTGCCGGTTACGGGTGCCCTTCGCGAACCTTACGGAAGAACAGCCCTTACGGGTTAGCACACCCTATCTTCAAGCGCTCTGAGCACTGTCCTCAACCACAAGCACTTCTCCCTTGTAGGCATCAACCACCAGTGGCGTGCCATCGGCCACATCCATAATGTTCTTAGCTGAGATCACACAGGGGATACGCCGTTCGCGGGCTAGAATCGCAATGTGGCTCAGCATAGCCCCCGTTTCCGCCACGATGGCGCCGGCCTTTCGCAGCAGCGGCAGATAACCCATCTCAGCGTTTTGCACCACGATAATGTCTCCTTCATCCACTTTCCCAAAATCCTCTAGCCCCCGGACAACGCGGGCTGGCCCCTGTACCCTTCCTGCAGAAGCGGGGTAACCCTGGAATCTATCTTGAATCTCCGACTCTGCTAGGATAAAAGGTGGTTCATCGCCTTTGATAATCGCTGGCAGCCGGTATTCCTGCGCTTTCATCATATCTTCTTTCACTCTTGCGGCCTTGGCCTGGTAACTGGCACCCGCAAACTGAACGATATCGTCTAGATTCAGGTAGAAGATGTCATCAACGGCTGCCAGAGCATCCTGTTCCACCATCACCGCACCTAAGCGCAAAAACAGCTTCCGGAACAGGTGATAGCTGTAGGCGTAAAAATAGCTCAACTTGTTCTTCTTGTGCGTTGCCAGATCAGCCTTCGCCTTCTGACGCAGAAACCTGCGGCTCAGCACAGGCCGTCCCTCTGAAGTATCGGCTTCGGATCCATCCGCTGTCGCAAGCAGGGTATCGAGAATATCCTGTTTTTCCCTCCAAGTAGGTTGGGAGAAGTCATTGGTGTTGGCACTAAAGTGCCCGAAGCGCTCAAGCATCAACGCCTTCTGCTCCTCACGACTCCGCGTTCTTTTCCAGCTTAGAAAGCTATCAGGTTCATAGAGCGCGTTTTCCTGCAGATAAGCCGAAGCTGGCAACTGCATCTGCATGTCCTTCACAGCATTAAGGTAGCGCCTTTGCTTGGAGTAGATCATCAACGGCAGGATGATGTTGTACATAGCACCCTTTTGGTTGTGGGCCTGCAACTGTGGTAACAGCTCCAACAACTGTTCGTAAGACCTCGCCTCTGCAATAGCCGTTTCAAGCTGCAGCGACCGTTGATGATAGGCCTCCAGCTCCTTATCCAGGTTGCGGTACGTATTCTGGAACCGGCGATACACTGAAGCCATGCGAGGCAGCATCCGCAGCATGCCCAAGGTTGGTCGGAACTTGACCTGCACCCGCTCATCGTGAATGCCCTGCAGCTCTTCCAGAAACGCTTCGCGAAAGCCCATCTTTCTGAATGCGCCGCCCAAAACCCCCATATTGAAGTAGGCCTGGTAATGGAAGGGTTTGGCCAACTCTTCGGGATGGAGACCCGTGTCACCGATAATCGATTCGAGAAGCTCCACCCATGCTTGATTCACTACAGGAATGTTGATATCCCAGACTAACGGCTTAATCAAGCCTGGAAGGTAGTTCTTGGCAATATCGTTCTTGTACACATTATATGCCTGGCCGGTAGTAATCGGTCGCACCTGCAGCCAGATGAAGGCGGAGCCATCGTAGGCCCATTCTACGTCAATAGGTACACCTACACGCCGTTCCACACGTGCCGCATCCCGGCAAAACGAAACAACCTTTGCGGCGGGGATAGGCAGTTGCTCGTCAGAATCATACAACAGCTGCTTCCACTTGTACTTCAAACGGATGGGTGCAGTGCCCCCTTGAACCAGTTGATCTCCCAAACCCTGAACGGCCTCCAAGAGCAATTCATTGGCGCTGGTCACAGGATTTTTGCTGAAGAGAACGCCGGAATAGACGGGTTTAATCATCTCTTGAACCATAATAACATCCTGCTTCGAAGAATCGCTGCCGGCAACCGCCTCATAACTGGCGGCCACCTCCTCCATTCCGTGGTACACCTCTTGAACGGTGGCCAAGTCCAACACCGTAACAAACTGGCCGGCTTTGGAACTATCGAGACTATCCTCCTCGCCCTTGGCCGAGCGAACGCAGTATCTCATATCTGCATCCAACTGCGCTGCCAGGAAGTCCTCGATCATGGGCCTCTGGGCACGCACCGCTTCCACAGTAATGCGATCCGCCACTAAGCCATACGTCTTCGGAATCTTGATACCGCTGCGCTTCAGTTCACTAAGCCCAAAGAACTTGTAGCTCATGTTCGCAACGGCTTCGTCGATCGTTACCCATTTCATGCTTGGCACCGCCTTTTGTGCTTTTCCAATAACCTCTCCAACCGGGGCCTATTATGCCGCTGGATCATAATGAATGGAATATCAAATATCGTTAGTCCCACTGCCCAAAACAGGCCGAATGGGAACGGATGCAGTAGGCAATAGATCACCAGCGAACCCAAACCCAACCAGTGAATAGCCTCCGCTCGCATGGTCTCTAAGACGAAGGTCCCCAAATAGGCTGTCTGTGACGATTCTAGGCGCGCCTTGGCAAATCCGCGATCGTTGATCTGCCCACCGTCGGGAAACAGGTGTTTCCAGCGGTGGATGAAAAACCAGCGCTTGTACACCTGGCCACCCTGCTCCCACCCACGCGGACGAAACCATGCCCGGTACTTGGCATACACTTTATCAGGCGTCTTGTGGCAGATATATACTGCAAGCATATGTAAGCTGAACCAGATCAGAGCATCCCGCAGTATCCACATCGACGTTACCGCCCCACCCCTGCATATTTAAAATCATCTCGCTGTTCGCGATTCTGCGTGGCTAAGAGCACAACCAATGCCATCGCCAGCCCAAAGATCAACCAACTCCCTTCCACAATGAAGAGCAGCAGTGGACTCGCAGCTAAAGCCACACCAACGCCGATCCGGGAGTTCTTGGTTACAAAGAACAAGAAGCCCCAAAGCACCAGCAAAACTGCTGTGGCCAAGGGTGCCAACCAGAGCAGCCCCCACATAGTGATCGTCCTGGCCTTACTTCCCCGAAATCGAAGAAAGACCGGGAACACGTTCCCGATGATCAAGGCGGCCAAGAGGACGTAGAGCTCATCTCGCCCAAGTCCCAACCAATACTGGGCAGCGAGCAGGACAGTAAACACCTTCAACACATCCGTCAGCACCGAAATATAACCTACCCAGCATGGGGCGTGTTGGAATGTGTTGGCAATACCCACATTCTTTGTCCCCACCTTCTGGAGCTCGACGCCAGTGGTCCACCGAGTCAAGATGTAACTGACCGGGATACTTCCGACCAAGTATGCGACTAGAACCAGTGCCGCCAGCAAGGCCAGGTCCATATCCTCCCTCCTTCAACTCTCAAGCACGCCTCGGCTTCAGGCGGGTCAAGGTCCGTCATCGGCCTTCATGAGAACAAATCGCGTTTGACGAATAACGACATGAGAAAACGCCACACGATTTTTCGCGGCGTTAGCCAGCTGATACGCGTTCCCGTTCTTGGGCTGCGGTCGATCCGTTGCGCAAGAAACTGTGTAACAGTCTCGGGCTTGTCCCCCAAGATGTTAAAAACTCGAACCACTTCGGGTCTTGGTGCCACCGAAGACCCAAAGCCCGCCGGATGCTTCACGAGATCGGTCACCACCATACCCGGACTCAAGAGGCACGCCTTGACACCGGAACCCCGCAGTTCCTTCGCCAGGGCCTTGGTGAAATACGTCAACCCCCTTTTGGTGCTTCCGTAAAGACTCAGTCCCCGGCGCATTTCGTTATTGCTGCCGAAGCCTTCCATGTTGTAGATGGTGCCATACCCCTGTTCGATCATACCAGCAGCGGCCACTTGCGAGCCATAAACAACACCCACAAGGTTCGTGTCCACCAACCTCTGCACCTCGTCAGCAGTCACCTCCCATATGGATGTCTCTGTATGGACGATCCCAGCATTGTTGATCCATATGTCCACAGTCCCCCAATGGCTCTGTGCCCGTCGCCACAACGTCTCGACTTCCTTGCGATCTGTAACATCGCAAAGCACGCATTGCACTTGATAGCCTTGGGTCGCCAAGGATGCGGCGGCCCGGTGGAGATTATCGCTGTTGACTCCAGATAAGGTAACCCTGTATCCCATCTCTAAAAATCGTTGTGCCAAGGCAAACCCGATTCCTCTGCTGCTACCTGTAATGACAATGTTTTTCACGCCACCTACCGCCTTCATAGTTACAGTTACAAGACCTAACTATTCCTATTAGAATTATTGTATTCCATAGCGCACAGTGGATATCCTTTGAAAAACGTACACGTTGCGCTCTGAAATCCAGCCCCCATTGCCTCGGTCCGAGAGTCTACACACCATGACGTGTATTGTCACGTCAGAGTCTCATTTGCTTCGAACTTTGCGACTGACTACCATCAAAGAATCTGATGGTATAGCAAACGAGAGCAACAGCGGATTACTGCGTCACTGAAATCCCACGGCACTTAAGACATGCTCTCGCGCGGCGAAAACGAAATCTCCCGATGTTTTGTCGACACTTGTGTGGACAAAATTCAATGGGCTTCACTCACCGAAATGCCACTCGTTGTTCACCGTTCATCACTACGCTCTGTTCACTGCCCTTCCAAAGCTGAGCTCTGCTAACTATCGCGATTCGTCTAACAAGATCTCTGGCTGCTTCCACGCGTTGAAGATGCACACATCGCAGTTCCTTTCGTCTTTTTCATCCGTCGCGCGAGCCTGAAAACAAAAATGAGTATGTCCATTTTCGATACCCCGCCATCCATTTTATGACAAAAACTCCAGAAATCTGACGGGTTTTTCTCGAGGAAGCCGTCATTCTGCATAGTAGAGTTTTCAAGGAACATTGATGCAATCCCGCACCACAACAGGCACGACACTGATACCGTCACCAAAACATCTACCTGCTACGATGGCAGAAACCAACCTTTATCACGTTTCCATTCTCGGCGGACAGTACCACAAACTCAGAAAGACCGGATAGATATCCTGCCCGAGGCCCATCGTCCAGATCCTGGAGTTCTTAAAAGTCATTTGCTTCGCCCTGATCCGGGACTATCCTTCGGATCGGAGTTCGTTGTCCGCCGACTTTCGGGCCGGCCCTCCCCGGACGTCAACGGATCGAGGAAAAAGCAAAATACACCGGTCCCAGAAACCGAGGTCGCTGGGCTGTTGTGTAGCTTTTTGGACGACAGCTCGTCGAAAACAATCTCGAACGTATAGCCGTCGAAGATGTTGATTGCCACCGCTTCGTCGTCCCAACGGACGCTTGCCCGCAGATAAGCCATGAACTAGTGCAGATGCCAGTTAGGGCTGGAATGGGCCGATCGCAGCACACCGCCGTATTGGCCCGCGCCCCACTCGACCTAAAACGTCACGCTGTAACGCAGCCCGGCCACCCACTGCGTGCTACTAAAGCCAAACTCCGCCATGTCATCCCCGTAGTACCAGCTAACGCCGGCGTAGGGTCGGATGTCGTTCCAGCCGCGGTGGCTGATCTGCGCCGTCACCTGGCCAGACGCGTCGTCCAAATTCCCCAGCCACAGGCTTGTTGCCGAAAACCGAGTCCGCAGCAGTTCGCTCCACTGCAGAGACAGAGCTCCGTAGTGGCGCCCCGGCTGACTCAGGTCTGCTGGCGCCAGTTCGCCCGACAAGAGCAGCAACGGAAATGCGGGGTGCCCCAGTACACTCGCGTCCTTATATCCCTCACCATTGTAGAAATACTGCCCGGCGGCGCCGATAGTAAAGAGACGATCTGGATCGCGCCGATTCACACGAAACCCCACCGATGCCTGCAGCTGCAGATCCTCCCGGCTCTCGGCCCGCAGCCGCCCATCCTCACCCACGACAGCATAGCGGCGATCCGTTCCGGCCGCTACCACCGCCTCGCCAAAGACGGCCACAGTCCCCGCGATCGTCGACGAAAGCGTCAACATCGCCCGAGGAACTCGATCCGGCCGATAGAAGGCACCAAGTCCCCACTCCGTCCGGCCCGTCACAAACGTCAACCGCGGCGCCACCGCCAAGCGAACGCCATCGTCTGCCTCATCCCACAACGTAAACAGATGGAAATCCCAGTGCCGCTGGGGATAGTGCACCCGCAGCGCTATAGGCCCTTCCCGCAACGCCTCAGGCTCTTCCGGATCCAGGCGCCCTACACTGATGACATCGGCCGGGCTGAAGAAATACCCCACACCCCAGCGCACTGTCTGCTTTCCCGTGCGGAAGAAAACCTTCTGGGAAGCGTTCCAGTCGACAAACCATTCCAACAACCGGCCCTTGAGATGCCCATCGTCCGGATACTCTAACTCCAGATCCCCCTGGACAAACAGCCGCGTCGCAGCACTCGGGCGCCAGTCTGCATAGAGCCGCGTACTGCCGACCGCTGACGCACCCTGTCGACTAACCAACGAGTCTGCATCCGCGTGCGTCCACTCCCAATCCAGCCCAAACCGGCCGCCCAAATCCAGCGAACCTGGCGCAATGAGCAGTGTGGCGTGATCAGCCTGCGAATCTTCGTCAATAACCAGCATTTCATCACCAAACAAATCATCACCAAACAGTTCGTCCCTCTCGCTCGCTTGAGCCAGACCTACATCCAGCTCCACTAGAACCACCAGTAGGCTTGCTGCCACTAAAAGGGTCAGCGCTGCCCATCGTACCATGACCTCCAGCTCCTTCCTAGCGGTTCACCTGCTCGAGATAAGCCCTTGTAAACACATAGTCCGGGATCGGCTGCACTGACATCTCGCTGAACGC
The DNA here is from genome assembly GCA_003551965.1 of Clostridiales bacterium. Lineage (GTDB taxonomy): Bacteria > Bacillota > Limnochordia > Darwinibacteriales > B1SED10-159 > B1SED10-159. The sequence continues at coordinate 30,315 of PUOC01000069.1, forward strand.
GATCTGGGTTCGCTGCCCCTCGGCCAGCTCGTCCACGAACACCATTTGGCGAGGTATCACACTGTCACCCACACGCGCGTAACTGGGAAACAAAGCCGTGCGCATCAGCCGCTGCGTCAGCGAATACTCTTCCACTTTTAGGATTAGCGCGTTCTCTTGCGTCACCCACAGCTTCAAATAGGGGTAGGTCACCTCATCGTGCAGCGCCGCCAGCAACACAATGTACACGCTGTTGACACCGAGTTGCCCCTCCGTGTACTCCGTGATCTCGTAGTCCTCGGCGTAACTCCAGGCCGTGAAATCGGAATTGCGCGCATCCGAATCCTGAAACGTCTCCTTGAGTGATGTGTGGGAAAACTGGCGGCTGGAGGGATCATAGAACCAAAGATTCTCGCCGTCCATCAGGTAGCCCTGGCCCCGCTGCACTCGCGGTTCCTGGATGAGCATCGCGAACTGGTCCTCCCGATCGCGACGAAACTGCCGGACAACTGTCTGCTCCACACCTTTCTCCGGATCCTCGGTAATCACGGTCAACAGGGCCGCAAAGTCGCCGTCTCCAAACGTACTGCGCGTGTCCACCTCCCGCAGAATCGTCTCGATATGGGCGAAATCCTCCGCCCCCGCCGCCGATTGCAGGCCGCCGCCCAACACAAGCAGCATTCCCAAGACAACAGCTGCCCGCAGGCAAATGGTGTTCCTCATGGGTTTTCCTCCTATCGTTAGAGCTTCGTTAACTGACGCTCAAAAGTTCCAAAACGCCACCACTGCAGCCCTCGCGCTAGAGATGGCCGCCGAGAGCCTTGATTGGAGGTAAGTCAGCCGCCGAACGCGCCGGCCAGTACGCCGAGGCCAGACAGACGAAGGTCAAGATTGCAAAGTGCAACAGGACCACCTGCGGAACTAGCTGGAACGTAAACCTCCCTTGGGCGAGAAAAAACTGCAGGCCCGGTTCGGCCACCGTCAGCCGGGACACCACCGTCATGGCTCCTAAGGCCAACCCGAGGCCGACAACGCCGCCGAACAGTCCGAGAAACGCTGCCTCGGCCAGGAAGATGCGCCGCACCGTGGGACGCTGCATGCCTAGGGCCCGCATGGTGCCGATCTCCTTCGTCCGTTCGAGGACGATCATTCGGAACGTATTCGTAATTCCTACCACAATGATAACCAGCAGCACTGCGAACACGCCCAACGACAGCCGGTCAAGTACCAGCACCACGGCTTCAATCGGTTCCATGATGTCGTTGATCGTTGCGATCGTGAAGCGGATGCCGTCCCAGGGTTCAGGGGCCTGCTGCTGGCCGAAGGGTCCGAACCCGAAGGCCGCAGCCTGGTCGTCCCCATCTTCCCCAACCGGCCGCAGAGGCAGCACGTCGCGGAACTGGTCGGCCATCTTGTCCGCCGCAAACAGATCATGCAGGAACAGGTTGAGAGACTGGTAGCTGTCCGATGGGAGGTTCAACAGTGTATTGACGTATGCCCGGTGGCCGAATGCCGCCGACATACCGAGTTCCGCCTGGTCTTCAATGAACGCCCGCACCCAAAACTCGCCGACGTTGCGCTGCCCAGTCACGGTATCCAGGCGTATCAACACCGTCTCTCCCAGCTCCACCCCCAGGCGCTGAGCCAGAGAGTCCGGCAGGGCAATCGCTTGATCGTCTTCCATCACCGCTTCCAGACTGCCGGCGGTGACCGCAACACTCGTGCGCAGCCGCTCTTCGGCCTGGAAGTCTACACCGTAGAGCATCTGGGCCGACTGCCGCGAGCCGAAGACGACGGTTCCGAACGTCTGGGAACGGCGGGTGATGGACGCGATCTCGGCGCTGTTCGTTTCGAGCAAGGTCTGCAGTCTATCGTCGAAATCGATGCGGGAAACCACGCGCCCGGTCTCGGTGATCTCCTGTCCGCTGACAAAGACGTGACCGCCCAGCGCATGTGACAGATTGTCTCGCACATTGGTCAGCATGCCCTCGGTGAATCCGTTCATCAGGGTAATCATCAGCATGCCGAAGGCGATAGCCCCGGCCAGAAGCAGCGAACGCCGTTTCTGTCGGAACACGCTGCGGACAGCTGTCTTTAGTACCGTACGCATGTGCTCACCTCATTCACTGTGAATGGCCTTGACCGGCGGCGTATTCAGGATTATCGCAGTCGGGTAGAGACTCGATACCACGGCCACTGCCACCAGAAGGGCCAACGACACGGCCACCGACGCCCACGAAAGCGTCGGGTGCAGGACGGATCCGCCAAAAATGATCTCGAAGAACATGTTCGGCGCCTGGATACCCTGTGACCTGAGCAACGTCAGCAGCACGCCTCCCGCCGCGATGCCCACCGCGCCCGAGATTACGGAGAGGAGCAGCGCTTCCCACAACATCATTCGGCGGATGAAACCTTTCTGCGCTCCAATGGCCCGCATGGTGCCGAACTCGGACAGGCGCTGCGTCACCGATATGACCAGTGTGTTCATGATGATAATGACAGCGACGACAGCGATCACCAGGACCACGGCATTGAACGCCCATCGCACACCGAACGAAACGTCAGCCATGGGGCCCGCCGCTTGTCGCCAATCGGCCACCTTTCCGCTGACATTGCGGGCGTCGAAAAAAGCGTCGATGTCGGCCCTGGCCTGATAGAGATACCGCTCGTCCGTAAGCCGCAGCAGAACGAAGTGCCAGGCGGCGGGATCCTGCCAGTCCGGCAGAGCTGATTCAGCATCGGTATCCGGGCCGAGGATAGCGAGAAAATCCTGCTCACCGGCGGCGCCTTCCTCGGCTACATCCACGAGGAAGTCATCGGTTTGAGCGAACAGCTCGTCGACTTCTTGAATCTCGAAAACCCGCTGCTGTTCGGGGCTTAATTCGCCGGGTTCGACGCGAGTCAGCGCCATGCCGCTGAGCGCCCGCAGCGTGGTGATGTCTACTAGCGACACCATGTCCAACTGGGGGTTGGAGTGATGAAAGGCGTACATACCCACGACGGGGACTTCTCGAATCCGCATCCCACCTATCGTGCTTAGGCTGGTCAGAAGCAATTTGTCTCCGGTTTCAAGGGGCGCCTCAAGGCGTTCATTCAAAAACTCGGCGGCAGTCGCACTGAGGAGCACACCCGTTTCGCCTGGTTCCAGAAAACGGCCGGCCGTCAGGCGAATATTGTTCGGGAAGGCATCCTGGTAGGCCGCTGGTTCGATGCCGAACAGGGATACAGGCGTTCGAGCGTCCCCACGGGCTTCTGCCAGGGCAAAACCCGTGCCCTGTGGGCTGGCGGCCGCTGTGTACGGTTGATCATGCAGAAAATCCAGGAGTTCAGCATAGGCTGGCACCAGCGGAATTGCTCGGTCCATGGCCGTCATGTCTTGGTAGCCGAACATGGTCAGCCGGCCGGGAGCCGCGCCGCTGATCATCAGGTGGCCTGTGAAGTTCTGGATGTAGAGGCGCTCGATCCCCTGCGCCGCCGAATCCATGAGCGAATTGCCCACCACCAGAACCAGCATGCCTATGGCCAGCAGTGTTCCGACGATAACCGTTTTAGCGCGATGTTCCCGGAGGCTCCGCCACGCGATAGTAGCGATGAGAGTGTTCATGGTTGGCTCACCACCTGGCCGTCGAGGAGTGGGATCACGTGGTGCGCCATGGACACAATGCTGGGATCATGGGTAGAGAAAATGAATGTCGTGTTCAGCTCTTCGTTCATCTTGTGCATGAGCTCCACGATGGACTGCCCCGTCTTGGAATCCAAGTTAGCCGTCGGTTCGTCGGCTAGGACGATATGCGGTTTTGTGACCAAGGCGCGGGCAATGGCCACCCGCTGCCGCTGCCCGCCAGACAGTTCGCTTGGGCGGTGGCGGATATGTTCGTGCAGGCCGACGGCCTCTACAAGGTACTCCAGCCAGTCCTTTTTGGCACCGCTATCCATAATGGGCTTGCCCAGAAGCAGCGGGAACTCGATGTTTTCCAGCACGTTCAGAACCGGGATCAGGTTGAACGACTGAAAGATAAAGCCCAGCGTGCGGTGGCGCAGCACCGTCAGCTGCCTGTCCTTGAGGCCGCTGGTGCACTGGCCTTGGATGTATACCTCTCCCTGGGTCGGGGTGTCAATGCAGCCGATCATGTTGAGGATCGTCGATTTTCCCGAACCGGACGGTCCCGTGATAGAAACAAAATCTCCAACGTCGATCTGCAGGCTCACACCCCGCACTGCGGGAACCTGCGTTTTCCCCAACTGATACACTTTGTGTACGTCCCGCAGTTCCACAATGCTCATACTGTCATCTCCTAGACGGGAAAGAATCACATTTCCTACTATTAAGAATATCACGTTTCGGGTGGGGCGGGAAGATGATATCCATTGGGAATCAAGGCAATCGAACCCGACCCTTTCCACAAGCATGGGGCTTTTCCCAACCATAACCAACCACTACAACACCGGTGCACTCGACATTCGTGGGTCATGGTATGGCAGGTAGGTTGTATTCGCAGTTCCTGTGCAAAGTGGTTCACTTTTTGTGTTATAGAATACATGCAAAAAAAGCGGCATCGGCTACGTAGTAGAATCCGCTGCGATCGACCTTGTGCTGTTGCAATAAGGTGGCGGCATCGTCTATGGTCACGTTGTTGTAAGTTTTATCATCTTCATTGCCGGAGAGGACTTTGGCATCACAGATAATACCGTCAGCGGTTCCCAAACCGACTTTCAATTGGTTCTTATCCGGCCGTTTGTCTTTGCTGTGGCCTACGGTGATGGAAATGGCGCCGACTTTCCCGCCTTCGTCTTGGTATTCTCCCCACATCACCTTGGATGTCGTATCGTAATTGAGGGCGCGGATACTGAGGGGGTAATGGGAAAACGCATGGTTAGCGATTGTCGAGAAAATCGATCGAGGTCCCTAATCGAGAGCCTGTTCTGCGGAATATGGGATGGCGACATGTACGTCTAGAACGTGGTTCAAGCAGTCCGAGAAACCTATGCAACAGTAGGAGCGGAGGCGGCGTTGGGCCACAAGTAAAAGAACGAGCCCCCCAATCGAGCCTAAACGCACCGGTAATGTGGAAGCCAGGATCATTGCGCTTGGTTGCATGGAAAGCAATTTGAGTTAGAGATCATTGCATCCATTTCCCATATGTCTGTGGACAGGTCCCAAAAAACGGATTTAAACCTCATCTGAAGAAGTGTTAGTGCATTCCGCTCGAACAGAATGCAGCCTTTGTGGCCACTATGGAAGACGCTTTGGGCATCCACTCGGCGGTGCAATCGTAAAGTCCCAGTCACTTGCATGGATGAAAAGCCATATCTACTCTTCGATGAAGCCAGAAAACCAATTCCAGCGACACCAGGGCACGTCCGAAAAGAAGACGATGAATATGTCCGAAAAGAAACTTTCAGCATTATGCTGTTCACAGAACCGTCGGGAGGATGGCGCCTCTGGGACGTATCTGAGCGCGGTACCCAGCAGGATTGTGCAGAACAGATGCGAATCGCACGAGAAGAGCATTATCCAGACTGAGAAACGGTTGTCCTTGTGATGGATAGTCTCAATACCTACAAGACATCAGCGCGGTACGAACGATGTACGGCTGCCCCGGCATTTCGCCTCAACCAGAGGCTGGAGATCCGCTATACACCCAAACATGGCAGCTGGTTTAACATCACCGGAATTGAGCTCGGTGCACTCAATGCCCAAATCGTCGGATGCCATTCAGTAAAACGATGAGGTAAGAAATAGGAAGTTGGGCGTCAAAGCTCAGCAACTGCCAACGGTCAGTAGACTGGCAATGTGATGTGACTAACGCACGCTCTAAAAGGTACTAGCCCGCTTTTCGCATCTGCAGGGCAGACGATAAGATGCACGCCGCCCCAACCATCAGCAAAGCCCACGCTAACCACTCTGCACCTCGAGGGAACACTGAAGTCACAAAGAGGTAGTCCTGACCTAAAGACCATACCACGAGCAGAATCAAAGCACTCCCGACACCCAGCTGAAAGACTGCTCTTCGCCTATTGCGTCTAGCGCTCTGCCCAAACACATCTATGCAGAAAAGTGCACCCAAAATCACGAAGGCAAGAAGAACAGATAACGCCCGGAGCAAATGTTCGCCGCGGATAATGGCACTCATACCTGGCGCTTCCACGCCTAGCCCGTCGCTCCATAGTCGGAGCAACGCCCCCACAAACGGCCAGCTACGTTGACTATTCGTCAAAACAACCAGCGCATCACCAGTCTCAGGAATAGCATGAAAGTGTGTCATGAGACCATTACCTTGACCCCCATGCCATACAGCCCTAACTCCAGGTTGTAAGCTCTCGACAAAATAGCCCAAGCCATAGGATGGTGAAATCAAGCCATAAATGCCTGAAACTTCCACCTCAGGTGCATACATCGTTTGTACAAGACTCTCAGGCAATACCGGATTTTTCGCCATTCCAGCAATCAAGAAGTGCGCTACGTCCTCGGCGGTAGCGAAAAGACCTCCAGATGCCCGCCCCGGATATACGTAGACTGGCACCGGATCACCTTGGAAATTGTAACCCGTTGGTATTGGCGGATCGAAATCTTCGGACCAATTGAAACTAGCAGATACCATCCCTAAGGGCAGCAACACAGTCTCCTCCATGTACTGCGCAAAACTGATCCCTGTGACGTCTTCGATGAGCACCTCTAAGAGGTTGTACCCAGGATTAGAATAGGCAAATGCTCCACCTGGATTGCGGTCCCATTGAGCCTCCCTGCTTAGACTATCCCTTACGGGGGGAACATTAGCCCAAGGTGCGTATTGATCCATGACATCACCGATGGGTAGGCCCGACTGGTGGGTTAAGAGATGCCTGATCGTTGTATCTTGCCACTGCGGGCTTTCCGAAGACCAGCTGGTTATGTACTGTGCTACCGGTGTGTCCAGTTCGACAACACCATTTTCCACAAGGTGCATGACACCCCAAGCGGTGACCGGCTTACTTATCGACTGAACTCTGCAACGAGTCACGCCTGTCATAGGAGTACCCTCTTCACTGTCAGCCCAGCCAAAGCCTTGATTCCATACCAACTCACCACCAGAGACCAATGCCACACTAACGCCGGTAATATCATACACGTCCATAATTTTCAGTATAGTTTCTTCCAGAAGTTCAGGCATGGTTTGCTTGGCCTCAGAAGCGGCCATTCGTGATGCCAGTAAGAAAAGGAAGAAAAAAATTAATGCTTTTTGATTAGTCATAATTTTCTGAGGTAATTCTACGAATTGCTGGACAGTATTATCATTTTTAGAAAATCAAAAATATTAAGTACGATTTATTACTAAATGATCAGTAAAGGACCTGGAATTTTCAGTTAAT
>PUOC01000183.1 GCA_003551965.1 Clostridiales bacterium
GGATTGGCGGGACGTAAAAGCCTTCCGCGTTCTGGGCCGTCCCAAGCTGGCTGTTCTTGTTACTGGGGGCAATATCGATTCCATGGTCAACCACTACACGGCGGCGAAGCGCCCCCGCAGCAACGATCTGTACTCGCCTGGCGGACAGGCAGGCCGCCGGCCGAATCGGGCTGCCATCGTCTATGCCAACAAAGTCAGGGAAGCATACAAGGGCGTTCCCATCATTGTCGGAGGTTTGGAAGCCAGCCTGCGCCGTCTGGCCCATTATGACTATTGGAGCAATAAGGTGCGCCGCTCCTTGCTGCTGGATGCTAAAGCCGATCTGCTGATCTACGGCATGGCCGAGACCACAGTGCGCGAAATCGCTGGCGGCCTCAGCGAAGGGCAGCCCCTGTCCAGCCTGCGCCATGTGCGGGGCACCGTCTACAGGGAAGGAGAGCGCAGTCCCGGGGAGGAAGATGTCGTCCTGCCCAGCTTCGCAGAGACACAGAATGATAAGCGCGCCTACGCCCGCTCCTTTCAAATGCAGGAAGAAAACACCGACGCCATCCAGGGCCGGCCGCTGTGGGAGTCCTATGGAGACTATTACGTGGTGCAAAATCCGCCGGCCTATCCCCTAAGCCAACAACAGCTCGATGATATCTACGGTCTGCCCTACACCCGCTGCTATCATCCCAGCTATGAAAGTCAGGGCGGCATACCGGCCTTGGACGAGGTCAAGTTCAGCTTGATCAGCTCCCGAGGCTGTTTTGGCAGCTGCAGCTTCTGTGCCCTCACCTTCCACCAGGGAAGAGTGGTACAGGCCCGCAGCCACGGCAGCTTACTTTCGGAAGCAAAGACGCTGGCTGGTTTCCCGGATTTTAAGGGCAACATCCATGATGTGGGCGGACCTACGGCCAACTTCCGGCGCCCAGCCTGCAGCAAACAGCGGCGCCATGGCGCCTGTCCCAAAAAACGCTGTATCGGGACCCGGCCGTGTCCGCAGCTGGAAGCGGATCACAGCGATTACCTGGCACTGCTGCGCAAACTGCGGCAGCTGCGCCATGTCAAGAACGTCTTTGTCCGCTCCGGAATCCGCTTCGATTACGTCCTCTATGATGAAAACAGCGAATTCCTGTCCGAACTGGTCCAGCACCACATCAGCGGCCAGCTGAAGATCGCACCCGAGCACGTCTCGCCCCGGGTACTGAAGCACATGAACAAGCCCGATGTGGAGCTGTATAACGCCTTCGTCGCCACCTACAAAAAGCTCAATCGGCGCTACGGCAAGAAACAATTCCTCGTACCCTATTTCATTTCCAGCCATCCCGGTTCCACTTTAGACGACGCCATCGCCTTGGCGGAATATATCCGGGACAGCGGGCAGATGCCCGAACAGGTCCAGGACTTCTATCCCACACCGGGCACCCGGTCCACATGCATGTATTACACCGGCTTGGATCCCCGCACCATGGAATCGGTCTATGTACCCAAAGACCAAGAAGAAAAAGCCATGCAGCGGGCTCTGCTGCACTACAATCGCCGCAATAACTACGGCTTAGTCCTAAAAGCCCTGCAGAAAGCACAGCGGCAGGATCTGATCGGCTTTGGACGCCGCTGCCTGATTCCACCGCCGCGTGCGAAGAAACGACAGCCGAGACAACGCAGCAAGCAGCGCAAAAACGCCTGACACCTAAGACATATGGCAGGAAAAGGGGGGCTTGAGTGCGAAATCCGAAGTTGAAAGCAGAATTATCCTAGGGAGGGTGCGTATATGGCATTATTGAATGCGCTGAGCGTTGTCTGGGTCATTTTGATCAACTTTTTGGCCAACTATCTGCCCATCGGAGGAATTACTACCGGCGAAGTGTCCGACAGCTTGCCCAATCTCTTTGCTCCCGCCGGTGTTACCTTTGCCATTTGGGGTCTCATTTACCTCTTGCTGGCCGGCTTAGCGGTCTACTTGCTCTTTCCGGGTCTTTTGGGAAGGGAGCGCAACCAAGAATTGGTCCGGCGCGTGGGTTTTTGGTTCATTGCCGGCAACGTTTTCAACTCCCTGTGGATCTTTGCCTGGCACAACATGCAGATCGGTCTTTCCCTGCTCCTGATTGTCGCTGTTTTCCTCACCACCGCCGTTGTCTACCTGCGTTTGCAGAGTTTTTCTGTGCAAAACCTCAAAGAGCGCGTCTTTGTACAATGGCCGTTCCGGATTTACTTCGGCTGGCTGACCGTAGCGGTCATCGCCAACGTCTTCTCCTTTGTAGCCCATGTGCAATGGGATGGATTTGGACTGCCTAGTGCCTTCTGGACAGCTGCCTTGATTGCAGCGGCGGTGATTATCGGGTATTGGATGCTGCAGCGCTTCCAAGATATCCCGTACATTGCGGTTCTCATCTGGGCCCTGCTGGGGATTATTATTAAGCGGGTGGAGGCCGAGCCGCAGGTGTGGTCTGTGGTAATTACCGCAGCTGCAGGGATCGTCATATTGGCCGCAGCCGGGGCCAGGCTGTACTGGCAGAACCAGGAGACCTGAGGCCAGCAGCCGGTCGCCGGCCCTTCTGTGCTGAAGTAAATGGGATGAAAAAGCCGTTCTGCTGTGAGGCTGTATGTCTTAAGCATCCCGTGAACCGGGCTTAGCTTGTGCCCACCGGTGGAAGTGCGGCTGCCAACCGTTAGGAAGGAGTGGGGCTTGTGCACGTTGTCAGCGTCATAAGCTTTGTGTTTGCCGTCGTTGTCAATATCTTGTCTAACACCTTGCCCATCGGAGGCTTGACCCAAGCGGAAATTTCCGCAAAGCTTCCCAACCTGTTCACGCCGGCCAACGTAACCTTCAGCATCTGGGGCTTGATCTATGTTCTGCTGGCAGGGTTTGCTGTGTTTCTTCTCTTCCCCGGGATACTCGGGCCGGAGCGCCACCAGGAGTTGGTGCGCAGGACAGGCATTCTGTTTACTGCCAGCAATCTGCTCAATGCCCTTTGGATATTCCTCTGGCATCAGATGCTGATTGGTGCTGGCTTGGTGGTCATTATTGCCATGCTCGCGGTGGCGGGCCTTCTCTATCGCGTGGTCCGGGCCTTTCCCGTCAACAATTTCAAAGAACGCCTCTTTGTCCAACTGCCCTTCCAGATCTATTTCGGCTGGCTGACTGTGGCAGTCATTGCTGCCGCCTTTGCCTATGCAGCCCATGTGGAATGGGACGGATTCGGTCTGCCTAGCGAGTTATGGACGGTTGCCCTCATTGCAGCGGCAGCGGCCATCGGTTTTTTGGTCCTGAAACGGGAGCGGGACATCCCCTACACGGCTGTCTTGGTCTGGGCTCTGCTGGGCATTGTTATCCGGCGGGTGGAAGAGGACCCGATCCTGTGGTCAGTGGCCTTGGCCGCAGCGGCAGGCGCTCTGGTCTTGGTGTACAGTGCAGTGATGGAATACCACGAGGCCCAGTCAGATGAACTGCCGCCGCAGGGCTAACCTCAATAGCTAAGGAAGGATGATTGCCATATGCAGCAGCCGGAGGCTGATGAAATCACAGAACAGCTGGCCATGGCTTTTTTGGAGTTGATCCATGAACGCAGACTGCGGGGAAAACCTCATTTGGCCGCTACACTAGAGACCACGGCGCAGTGGATTGCCGAGCGGACTGCCCTGGAGGTCCGGCCCCGCCATATACAGGTGTTGGCCAAGGCCATGGCGGAGGCTGGCCTGATAGAGATCGGAGGCGGCGGCATCGGCCGCCCCAATACCTATGCGTCCCGGGAAGACAGCATGGGTCCGGAACAGTTTTGGACCCAGGTGGATGCCTTTCTCATGGTTTGGGCACATCCCTCTCGGCGGGCTTTGGCGGCAGGACACCGTCAGGACAGGTAAAGGCGGCAGAAAACCCCGGCTCTGCAGGCCGGGGCTTTCTGGACGAGGTCAGCTAGGTGCCTTCAGTACCGCTTCCAGCCGGGGAAAGACTCGGAGAGCATTGCGGTAGAAGACCATTTCGTGGAACTCACCGGGAAAAAGGTTCTCCACAAATCGGATATACGGACCAATGGGTACCAAAGGCCAATCGGTTCCAAACAGGAACTTATCGTAATGGCCGGAATAGAGAATTCCGGTTTTCACATAGTTCATCATCAGCGGTTCCTGGATAAACTCATCGACACTGCCGTCACCACCCATGATGATGCCGGACATGTCCGCATAGACATTGGGATGGTTGGTGATGGTGACTGCGGCATCCATGACCCAGGGGTTGCCGAAATGGGCCATCACGAAGATATTGCGGGGATACTGCACGGCCAGTTCATTGATGGCCAGCGGATGGGAATACTTCATGACGCCCCGGATGGAATAGGTGTCACCGCCGTGAACGACCAAAGGCAATCCCATATCCTCTGCCAGCTCGTACACCGGCCGGTAGAGCGGGTCGGTGAGACTGACATGGTAATACCCTGCATAAATTTTGAGTCCCACCACCATCGGTTCTTTGGCCGCTTCCCGCAGCGCATCCATGCCTTCGGCATCCAATGTCCAAGGATTGATGCCCAGACACGTGAATACGTTCGGTATCTGATGTTCCATGGTCAGCCCCATGGGATTGGCGGCCAGCGGATCAGGGAAGGCTCCCGGTTCGGTTTCTACCAGTCCCATGCCGATCACCGCTTCAATGGAGTACTCCTCCATGTCCCGGGCCAAACCCGCGGCAGAATAATCCACACCGGTGATCTCGGTCGCTGTATCGGCAAACAGCTGAATGTGCGATAAATGAAGATGTGCATCAATAATGTCCATTGGCGTCCCCATTCCCTGTAGCAGAGTTCGTGCCGTTAATTGTAGCATAATTCGCCGGCCGTGGCCAATGGTCATTGGACAGCAAAAAAAGCGTTCGTGCCCAGAGGACAGACAAGTGTCCGCGGCGAAATCCAGCCAAAATGACAGGCCGCTGGGGCATAGGGGGGAGGTGGAGGTTTGGACACAATCCGCGTTGTCATTGTCGATGATCACCCCTTGTTCCGCCAGGGAGTGCGGCTCTTTCTGCAGACCGTAGACGCCATTGAACTGGTGGGGGAACTTGACGATGGTACGGAACTTTTGGAGTTTCTGGGGAATGAAGCAGCGGACGTGCTGCTGTTAGATCTGCAGATGCCCGGCACCGACGGACTGGAAGTTCTGCAGACACTGCAGGAAAACGCCGTGGCCGTAAAAGTCCTGATCTTAACGTCCTTCGGCGGTTGGGAACGGGTCCATAAAGCCCTGCAGTTGGGGGCCGCAGGCTATGTCATGAAGGACGCGCCGCCGGAAGAGCTGGTGGCGGCCATCCAGGCTGCGGCAGCGGGGGGCACCTATCTCAGCGCCGCCGCTGTGCAGCAGATGCTGTCGCAGATCTCGACAACCAAGCCGCCGTCTGCCGCGTCCTTAATCGAACCTCTCACCAAAAGGGAAGAAGAGGTGCTCGCTCTGATCGTCCAGGGCTTGGGTAATAAGCAAATTGCCGGGCATCTCTATCTCACCGAAGCCACCGTCAAAACCCATGTGGCCAACATCCTGCAGAAGCTGGGAGCGAAAACGCGCACCCAAGCGGCCCTGTGGGCCATGGGACAAAGCCGCGGCGAGCAGCGAGGTGTTAACCCATGACCGCTGACAACAGCAGGGTTCGTTCCGGATACCATCCTTTTTGGGCTAGTGCCGTACCGGGAGGGTTGTTTGGCCTTTTTTTCGCCGGCCTCTATGCTTTGTTGACCTGGGATGCCGGCATGCAAATCGGTTTTTTTGTTGCTATTCCGCTCTTAAGCGGCGGGATCAGCGGCGCCAGCGGCCTTTTGGGTGGCTGGCTGGACGGTATGCTGCTGCGTCGCGGTGTGGCCAGTGAACCTAAACGGCGGGTTATCAGTTTCGTGATTGTAGCTTTCGTCGTTTTTTCCTTGTTTCTCCTCTTCGGACAGGAGATGCTTCCGGCCGGCCCGGTTCTTCCGGCCCTGGCCTGGGGCGGCATTGCCTTGGGACTGGGGTTTGGCGTTGTGGTCTCGGTGGCTGACTATCGAGCCTATCTGGTGCGGACACGCATGGAGGCATTGGAGAAAGAAAACCGCTATTTGGAGGAAATCAGTCGCCGGGAGGCCGAGCTCGCGGACGTGTCCCGCAGCCTGATACTAACCGAGGAGCGCAGCCGCATGGCGCAAGAACTGCACGATTCCATTTCCCAAGGGCTGCACGGTATCGGATACGGCCTGCAGGCACTGCGCAGCCGCCTGCAGGCCTGCGGCACCGCAGAAGATGTTCTCCAACACTTGGAAACAACTCTCCGGTCGACCCAAGCGGAACTGCGTACAGTGATAGATGAGCTGCAGCCTTCGGCCGTGGAAGAGCATGGCTTAGGGGAGGCCTGCCGGCTCTGCGGGCAGTGGGCGCAGGAATACTACCCGGACACACGGGTGTCCCTGGAGATAGACTACCAAGGGGATCTGCTGCCCGCCCAGGAAGCTGCGGCATACCGCATTGTACAGGAAGGGCTGACTAACGTAGGTCGCCATGCCGGCCCCTGTAAGGCTGTGATAGCGTTAAAGAGCTGCCAGAACGGGACGCAGCTGACCATTGCCGATGACGGCCGCGGCATCGATGCTTCGTCCGCCAAGGGACGGGGCCTGCGCAGTATGGAAGCTCGCGTACGCCAGACGGGAGGAACACACCAACTGCGGAGCCATGCCGGACAAGGAACGGTTATAGAGGCATGGTGGCCCCACAAAGGAGAGGACAGCGATCTATGACAATGGAAGGGAAACCATCATTTAAGGAAATAACCGATGACTACCCGTGGGACCTGCTCCTAGAAGCCGACCCTTCTCAGGAAATGATTCAGTCCTATCTGGAGCGAGGCCAGTGCATCGGCACGTATCTGCAGGGTCGTTTGGCCGGTGTTTTTGTGCTGATGACCACGCGCCCCCGGACCATGGAAATCATGAATATGGCTGTTTATGCGCAGCTTCGGGGCCAGGGCCTGGGTCGGGAAATGATTGAAGAGGCCAAGCGCCGTGCCGTGGAAGACGGGTGTACCATGCTGGAAGTGGGAACCGCCAATTCCAGCCTCCGCAACCTGGCACTTTACCAGCGGGCAGGATTTCGCATGATCGCCGTGGACAAGGACCACTACCTGCTCCATTATGATGATGCCTTGGAAGAACATGGCATCGCCGTTATGGATATGGTGCGGCTGCGGCTGATGCTGTAATGGGAAGCGGGCCGCGCAATGCGGCCACAGGCCCCTGGCACGCCTCCGCTGCGGTAGAGGCGCACTCTTTGGGTACTGCTTGGGTCTAGGGCTGTATGGAGCACGCAGATTTCCTCAGCTCGGCATTGCCAGGGGAGGTGGGGCGTTAACAGCCGCTAGAGCCGATGAACGATTCTATGCAGCGAGGTGATCCGCCCCATGAAGCTGTCCCGCTACCGGAAACCATCGTTGAAGGCAGTAACCGGGCTTACCGAGGCAAAGAAGCGGACAAAAAAAGCTGCTGGCATTACTGCAGCAGCAAAGCCCCTGCGGAAGCCCAGCAATCTGCAGAGGCAGACGAAGCGTAAAGTCGGGTATTATTCGGGGCCGGCCAAGCTTGTGCGCAACAAAAAGGCCCCTACACCCTTGGGATGTTCGTTTTCCGTGGTGCTGCTTGTGGTTGTGCTGCTTGGCCTGGCGGCATTTGTATTGTAGTTGAGCTGCCTGGGGTTTTGCTTGGCCAACCTGCCCAGCGGACCGAACCGGCGATGTTTCCAGCAGCCGATGTCGCAAGGCCGCCGGGTGCCAACGATGTACGGCATTTTTGCTCTGTGTCGGCGGGATTGGACTCGAGAATAAAGGAGTGTTGTGTGCCATGGAGAGGAAAATGGATCTGCCGCCCCTAATTTGGGAGGGAGATGAACCGCACCAGCTGTCGCACTCTGACTTTCCCAAATCGTCTCGCTATCATCCGGAGTGGGTTTTCCGCTGTCAGATGGGACCGAACGTGCTCTGGCTCAGCGAACTGCTCGCTGATGCCATGGATCTAAGGCCCGGCATGCGCGTGTTGGATATGGGCTGCGGCCGAGCCCTGTCCAGCATATTCCTGGCCAAGGAATTTGGCGTGGAAGTGTATGCTAATGACCTTTGGATCGATCCCAGTGACAATTACCGGCGCATCAAAGCCGCGGGCATGGAAGATCAGGTTATACCCATCAAAGCCGAAGCCCACAGCTTGCCTTATGCAGAGGAGTTTTTTGACGCAGCCTTCAGTGTTGATGCGTACCATTACTTCGGCACCGACCAGATCTATTTGGGCTACTTCGCACGTTTTCTGAAAATCGGAGCGCAGTTGGGCATTGTTGTTCCCGGACTGCATCAGCGCTGGTCAGAGACGGTACCGTCCTATTTCACACAAGAGCAGAGCCACGGCGGCGTATTCTGGGCCTGGGATATGGCCTCCTTTCAGACGGCCGCATGGTGGCGTGAGCTCTGGAGTCAGTACCCGTTTTTCCGGCTTCAGCGCTGTGAGGCACTGCCCCAGGGCGGCGAACTGTGGCTGGAGTGGGAACGCCGCTTTGCATCGTACCCCGGCGATAAGCTTTTTCCGGCAGATGTGGAAGCCCTGGAGGCCGACCAAAACCGTTTCTTGACCTTTGTCCTGGCCATAGGCCAGCGGACAGACTATGCATTCTAATCTCCGGATAGGGATAGACGGATGCCGGAGCGGGTGGTTAGCCGCAGACATCCATGGGGGAGTGCTGCGGCTGTTTCCATCCCTGGAATCTCTGTGGAGGGCATGGGGTTGCTGCATTGACAGTGTTTTTGCTGACATCCCCATGGGCCTGCCGGAAACCGAGTACCGCCGCTGTGATATACAAGGGCGGTCTCTGTTGGGGAAGCGGCGGAACACGCTTTTTCTGGTGCCCTGCCGCGCCGCGGTCTATGCCCCGGACTTCGCGGCGGCCAACGCTGAGAACCGCCGTTTTATGGGCCGCGGCCTATCCATACAAGTTTGGAACCTCTGTCCTAAGATCCGGGAAGCCGACCGCTTCCTGCAGAGGTATGAGTGCGCTGATGTGTTCCTCGAATCCCATCCCGAACTGTGTTTCGCCCGCTATGCCGGCCAGCCTTTGGATTCCAAGAAAAAGACGGCGCGGGGGTTTGAAGAACGCCTGGAGATCCTGGAAAAAGCGGTTCCCGGATGGCACAAGAAGCTCGTCCGGTCCGCTTTGCCCTTTCCCCGAGCCCAGGTGCAGCCCGATGATATTTTAGACGCGTTAGTGCTGTCACTGGCGGCGTCTGGTCCTGCGGTGCCTATTTTGGAGACAACGCCGGTGGACGCCGCGGGCCTGCCTATGCAGCTTTGGCTTCCCCCTGGATAAACGGGTTCCTGCTGGCTCGGCAGCACCGACCATTGATTGCATCTGCCATACTTGTTTTTTAGGCCGAGGAGGGTTTTTTATATGTCTTCATTTCCACGCCCTGTGGTCGTCTTAAGCCGCTGTCTCGAACAGGAACCGTGCCGTTATAACGGGGATATCATCCGCAGTGAAGTCGTCCGCGAGTTGGAACCGTTTGTGGATTACATCACACCCTGCCCTGAGGTGCAGATCGGGCTAGGAGTACCTCGCGATCCCATCCGGGCAGCCTGGCATGAAGGAGTTCTGCAGCTGTTTCAGCCGGCCACCGGCCAAGATGTGACCCACGATATGCAGGCCTTTGCCGAAGAATTTCTGAGCAGTCTCGGAGAAGTGGATGGATTCCTGCTCAAGAGCCGCTCCCCTTCTTGCGGAATAAAGGATGTCAAGTACTACCACGATCGGGAAGCCAAGTCCATGGTCAAGGAAAAAGGACCCGGCTTCTTCGGAGGGGCCGTGTTAGAGCGCTTTCCCAGCAAAGCCGTGGAAGACGAAGGCCGGCTTCTGAACTTCACCATTCGAGAGCATTTTTTCACGAAGCTCTTTACCATGGCACGCTGCCGAGGGCTTCGCCAGGCATCCATGAAAGACTTGGTGCAGTTTCAGGCAGAGAATAAATACCTCTTGATGGCCTACAGCCAGAAGTATCAGAAGACACTCGGCCGCATTACCGCCAACCCGGACAAAAAGCCCTACGCCGAAGTGTGGGCGGAGTATGAAAAAAACCTGGGCCAGGCTCTTCATAAGCCGGCCAGGTTTACCAGTAATATCAACGTATTGATGCACTGCTTCGGGTACATCAGTGATCAGCTGAGCAGCGGTGAACGGGAGTTTTTCCTCAATTCTCTGGATCAGTACCGCCGCGAGCGGGTGCCTTTGAGTGTGCCTTTGCATGTGCTGCGGACCCATGCTGTGCGCTTTGAGCAGGAATACCTGCTGCAGCAGACCTTCTTCCAACCGTATCCCGAAGAGCTGATGACCATAACCGATTCCGGCAAAGGGCGCAGCCGCTGATCACAGGGCGGCGAGATATTGGTCAAGTTCCCAGGGATGGACTTGGCTGCGGTATATATCCCATTCCAGAAGTTTTGCGCGGACGAAGTGTTCATAGATGTGGTCGCCTAAGGTTTCGAGGACGAAGGGGCTCTGGGTCATTAGATCGAGAGCTTCTTTCAATGTCTCTGGCAGCATGGCAATGCCCCGCTCTTGGCGCTCGGCCGCGGACATTTCGTATGCCGCTTCGTTGGTCGGTCCGCCGGGAGAACGCTCATGCGCAATACCGTCGAGGCCGGAACGGAGCAACAGGGCCAGAACCAGGTAAGGATTGGCTGCCGGGTCGGGACTGCGGTACTCCATGCGGAGACCGTCTTGGACCATGGTTGTGGGAATGCGGACCAACGCACTGCGGTTGCGGCTCGACCAACTGACATCCACGGGTGCTTCGTACCCGGGAACCAGACGCTTATAGGAGTTAACCGTCGGATTGGTGACGGCGGTCATGGCGCGGGCATGGTGCAGCATTCCGCCCAAAAAGAACTGGCCCATGGCGGAGAGCTCACCGGATCCGTCACCGGGATCGAAAACCACATGTCCGTCCTGTAAGAGGCTGAGATGAATATGTAATCCGGAACCGGCTTCGCCGGTCAGAGGTTTTGGAATAAACGAAGCGTGGAGGCCGTGGCTGTGGGCTATGGCCTTGGTCACCTGCTTGAATGTGACCAGGTTGTCCGCCGCCTGCAAGGCGTCGGCAAACCGGAAATCTATTTCGTGCTGCCCGGGGGCCACTTCGTGGTGCGATGCTTCCACATGGTATCCCATGGATCGAAGCCCTTTGACCACGGCATTGCGGGCATTTTCCCCTTGGTCCACAGGGGCCAGGTCGAAATATCCGGCCGTGTCCTGTGTCCGGTACTGCACCCGACCCTGGTCGTCAACGGGGAACAGGAAGAACTCTGGTTCCGGCCAGGCCTGCAGGGAATATCCGGCGCTTTCGGCTTCCGAGGCAGCACGCTTGAGCATGCCCCGCGGACAGCCTGCAAAGGGCTGTCCAGCGGGGGTATAGA
>PUOC01000300.1 GCA_003551965.1 Clostridiales bacterium
CCCGGCCTGTCCTTAACTGCTGCTTGTGGCCGATTCCCACTCGAGAATGACTTTGCCCGACTGGCCGCCCTTCATCACTTCAAAGCCTGTCTCAAACTCCCAATAGGGAAAGCGGTGCGTTATGACCGGCCGGATATCCAGTCCCGTCTGTATCATCGACGTCATCTTATACCAGGTCTCATACATTTCCCGCCCGTAGATGCCTTTAATGGTGATACCGTTGAAGACCACTTTGTTCCAGTCGATCTGGGTGCCTTCATCAAGAATACCCAGTAGCGCTATCTTTCCTCCGTGGCACATCACATCGAGCATATCAGCAAATGCCTGGGGACTGCCGGACATTTCCAAGCCCACATCGAAACCTTCCTGCATCTGCAGTTCGTCCATGACATCCGCCAGCTTGGTGGTCCGCACATCGACAACGCGGGTGGCCCCCATGGTCTTGGCCATTTCCAGACGGTACGGATTCAGGTCCGTTACCACCACATAGCGGGCACCGGCGTGTTTGGCTACGGCACAGGCCATCATGCCGATGGGGCCGGCCCCGGTGATCAGCACGTCTTCTCCCAAGACATCGAAGGCAAGGGCCGTGTGAACGGCATTGCCCAGCGGGTCAAAACAGCTCAGTATGTCCAGGGGTATGTTCGGATCGCACAGCCACACGTTCGTCACCGGCACGGACACGTATTCGGCAAAGGCGCCGGGCCTGTTGACCCCGATACCCTTGGTTTTCATGCAAAGATGCCGGCGGCCGGCCAGGCAGTTGCGGCAGCGTCCGCACACGACGTGCCCTTCCGCGGACACAATGTCCCCGGCCTGGAAATCGCGCACGTTGCTGCCCACGGAGACGATGCGCCCTACGAATTCGTGGCCGATGATCATCGGTACGGGAATTGTGTCTTCTGCCCATGGGTTCCAATCATAGATATGGATGTCGGTTCCGCAGATTGATGCTTTAATGACTTTGATCAGTACGTCGTTGATACCAATTTCGGGCACGGGCTGCTTTTCCAGCCACAGGCCCGGCTCGCTTTTCTTTTTTACGATGGCATCCATGGTTTGCATGCTGATGCTCCCTTCTTGTGGTAGCCGAGTCTTCATGTCCTGTTTTCGGCATGGAAAACCAAAAACCCTGTTCTGGATCCTGTGCGTCCATCAGCACCGGCCAAGGGACGCTGTGCCAAAAGCTCAAAAAGAGCCGAAGCGCTCTAGGACAACCGCCTGCTGATGGGCGGTGTTTTCTTCTAAGGTAAAGGTGGTTTCAAACCAATAGTCGCCCTGATCGAGGACGCCGGATCCGGTGCGGTCAATCCAGGCAGTCAGGCGGTATTCGTCGGCGGGCAGATCGAGGAAACTGTATTCGCCGCCCTCCAATTCTGCGCTGGTTTCGTAGAGTTCACCGGTGCCCGGCCCAATGGAATAGAGCCGGATATCAATGGTTCCCGGAAGGGGATCTCCGTTGGCCGGGTAGTCCAGCGTACCCGAAATGCCGAGGGCAGAAGCCATCTGCAGAAAGCCCGCGCCGCCCTGGGTACCGGCCGGCCGGGCCGAATCCTTCAACGCGGCTGGCACGTCTTGGGCTGCTGTCCCCGACGACAGCAGCAGTGCCGCTGCTGCCGCGGCATGGGGCGCTGCCATGCTGGTGCCGGACATATGTCCATACAGGGGGCTGCCAGACGTGCCGCTGTCTGACGCGAGGGTACTTAACACCTGCTCGCCTGGGGCGAGCAGATCAAGCTCCGCCCCATAATTGGAAAAGTAAGAGCGCTTAAGGCCATCGGGACCCGCAGAACCCACGGCCAGCACCCCTGGCTCGGCCGCAGGATAGAGCAGGCCTTCTTGACCGAGATTCCCGGCTGCCGCGGCCACGACGATGCCTTCTGCCACGACCTTGGCAATGGCATCGGAAACCGTAGAACTCTGCGACCCGCCCAGGGACACATTGATTACATCCACGGGGCGGCTGATGGGCGCGGTATGGTCATCGTCCAGCAATCCTGCGGCGTAGAGCAGGCCCGTGGCCAGACTCCAGTTGGTCCCGGACCCGCCGTCATCCAAAACGGCCACGGGCACAATCTGCGCCTGCCAATCCATGCCTGCGATCCCTTGGCCGTTGTTGGCGGCCGCGCCGATAATTCCAGCCACATGGGTTCCATGGGAATTGGTCGGCGCCCCTCCCCCGCCGCCGGTGAAATCCCTGGCGTCGGTGAGAGCCAAACGTCCCTGCAGATCGGGATGACTTTCATCCACGGCTGTATCCAAGACCGCAATCCGCACCGAACTGGATCCGGTAATGGTGGGCCAGACCAGAGGCATCTGCACGGCGCGCAGGTTCCACTGGGCACTGTAATAGGGGTCATTGGGTTCCAATATTCCCTGGCTGGAGTAGCCGGTTAGTGCTTCGACAGACACAACTTCGCCATGGCTCTGCAGGGTTGTGAGCCGTTCCGGGGGCATGCGGACTAGAAATCGGCTTAGAACCGGCAGTGCGTCGATGACTTCATAACCCCGTTTTGTAAGCCAATGCCGGCTTTGCCCAGGGGCCAGTTCTATCACGGCCAGCTCCGGGTCGGCAGACTGCGGCAAGGGCAGCCCTTGCGGTACCAAGGCAGCGGGGGCTGACACCTCGCCTTCAATGATGGAAACAGTACCGAAGATGGCTGAGCCGCTCGAAAAGTCGCTGCTAGCTTCCAGAACAAACGAAACCATCTGCGACTGGTTTTTTTGGATGGATACGGGTTGCGTCTGACTGCGGAGATCCACCGGGGCCCCTTCAACGTCCACACGGAACTGCCACGGGCCCGCGGCCAGGCTGCTGAGGGAAAAAGGCGCGGGAAGACCTTGGCGGCTCCTGCGTATCACCGTGCCCAGTTCCAGATGCTCGGCCCGCAGATGCACCGTAGCGGCGGAAAAATCCAGGCCTGCATTGACGAGTACATGCAGTTCTACCTCAACGTAGGCATTGCCTAGGGCCGGCGTCAGTTCGGCATGCCCGCCGCGATCGGGAAGACAGCCGCCGAAGAGCAGCGCCATCACTGTAACAATCCATAGCCATTTCACACGGGTTCCTCTTTTCGAAGTATTGAAAGGTACGTAAAGCCGTACATTCGCTGCAGCCCCAAGGAATTCCTGTGGAAGATTTTGGTTCACGGCTGTAAGGTGGTTCCATGGGACCTGCCTGTGTCTACCAACGGCGGGAAAATTTGACAGATTGAACGACGTTCATTATACTAAGGGACAAAGAATGAACTGTAGGGGTGGCACCATGCCGAAGAAATTGGATCGAGCCCGCGGCCAAATTCTCGAGGCTGCGGCGCAGTTGTTTTTGGAACTGGGTTATGATCAGGTAGACATGCGCACCATTGCGTCCCGGGCCAATACAGCAGTAGGCACCGTTTACAACTACTTTCCCAATAAAGAAGAGCTGTTTGCCCGGGTGTTTGAGAGCTCGTGGCAGGAAGTGTTCCAGACGCTGGCCACCGCCCTGGACAGCGCCGAGGACTGCGAGGCACAGCTATTGCAGTCGATGGTCATTACAGAACGGGCATTCATTGCCCGCAGGCAGCTGGCGTGTGAAATGCTGAAGCGGGGCCTCCATGAAAAGGAACAGCAGCAGCGCCTCCAGCGTGTGGGCGACAAGCTCTACTGTCATTTCACTTCACTGCTGGCCCGTTCCCATGTACCGGAACGGTTCCAGCATTCTTTGGCCGCGTCCTTGGTTCACGCCGTCTGGGCCCAGGCCAAAGAACATACACAACCAGAGGATATCGACACCGAGTTCTATGCATGGCTAGTGAGCCGGATCTTAGTGCAAAAAGGAGAGGCCGAAATTGGCGCAGCGAGATCATAGAGAAGAAATATTGGCAGAATGGGATGTCAAAAGAGCCCTGATTCACCTGGCCATTCCTTCTATTATAGGCATGGTGATAAACGGCGTCTACAACGTGGTCGATACGATCTTTGTCGGGCGCTTGGGAACGGAATCCATCGGCGCTGTGTCCGTTGTATTTCCGTTCTTCATGCTCATTGCCGGATTCGGGCTGGCCGTGGGGGTGGGCTCCGCCTCCTATATATCGCGGCTTTTGGGTATGGGACGCAAAGAGGAAGCCGACCAGACGGCGACCACGGCTTTAGTGACTGTCGTGGTCCTAGGGCTTGTATTTGCGGCACTGGGACAGATCTTTTTGGAGCCTCTGCTGAGAATTTTCGGTGCCAGTGATACCATTCTGCCCCATGCCGTGGTCTACGCGCGGGCTCTGTTGATTGGTGCGCCGATTATTATGCTCAAAATGACCTTAAACAATGTGCTCCGTGCCGAAGGCAGTGCGCATGCAGCGATGATTGCCCTTGTGACAGGGGCCGTGCTCAATATTATCTTGGACCCGATCTTCATTTTTGTCTTCAATATGGGCATTTTGGGTGCGTCGACGGCAACCATTGTGGCCCAGGCTGTGGCAGCCGGTTATCAGCTTTGGTTCTACTTTTCCGGGCGCAGTTATGTTAAGATCCGTCTGCGGCAGTTCCGTCCGGCATGGCATATTTATTCGCAGATCATAAAGATCGGCACGCCCATCTTCGTGACCCAGCTGCTCAACAGCGCTGCCATGGCCATGATCAATGCCGCTGCGGCGCCCTTCGGGGACGCCGCTGTGGCCAGCATGGGCGTGGTAAAGCGGATCATGGCCTTGGGGTTGTTCACCGTCTTCGGCTATGCCCAGGGATTCCAGCCAGTGGCCGGGTATAACTACGGTGCACGCAATTTTGACCGCCTCTGGCAGGCGATCCGCTTTTCGCTGCGGATCTCCACCGCGTTTACCGTCACCATTGCCGTCTTGTTCATTGTCTTCTCCCAGCAGATCATTTCCTGGTTCAGCAATGATCCCGAAGTGCTGGATATCGGAGGGCGCGCTCTGCGTGCCCTAAGCGCGCCTTTTCCGCTGCTGGGCTTTCAACTGGTCTATTTCTCGCTGTTTCAAGCCCTGGGCAAAGCGCTGCCCGCTGCTGTACTGTCTTTTTCCCGCCAGGGCCTCCTCTTAATTCCGGCCGTTCTGCTGCTGCCCCGGTTTTTCGGCCTTGATGGAGTGATCTTTGCGCAGCCGCTAGCCGATGCTCTCACCATTGCTGTTACAGCGGTGCTGGCTGTGGCTGTCAATCGGCAGTTGTGCCGGGAGGCCAGTTCCCATGGACAGCCGGAAGCCGAAGGGTTGGAGGCAGCTATCTGCAGTCGCGGGACGAATTCCGGATCTGATCGCAGCGGCAAGCCGCTCAAACCAAGTCCGGTGAAGGATTAGGCTCCACAGCCGAAAGCTGCACACCCAGATGCAGCGGTTCTAAGCGGTGCCGGACGCTAACCGGTGCGTCGAAGCGATGGCTGCTCGGCTTCGGCCGGCAGTTCAAGCGTAAAGGTGGTATAGGTCTTGGTGCTCTTTACACGCACGGCACCTCCCAGCTCCTTCGACAGCCGGTCGCAGATGGTCAATCCCCAGCCGCGGTTGACCCCTTCCTTGGTGGTATAACCCGGCTGGATCAGTGTTTCTTTGTCCACTCCCTCCGGCAGGGGCGTACCGTTGTTGGTTACAGCTAGCCGCCTGCGCTGGTCCTGCTCTTCCCAGGCCAAGGTTACCCGGGGATAGTTGGCTGCTTCAGCAGCATCGAAGGCATTGTCCAGCAGATTGCCGATCAATCGCGGCAGCAGGCGTTGCTCTGTGGGATCAGCAGGGGGACGGCCTTCGATGCGCGTCTCCAAGGTAATGCCCCGTCGGGCTGCCTCTTCTTCTTTGGCCCGGATGATAGTCAGCCAAGCATCCTCGGGAAGCGAGTGCGGCTGGTAGCGGTCCGACATATACGCGGCAAGGAACTCCAAACACTGGTAGGCATCCTTGGTCCTGCCCAGTTCCAAGTAGGATAGTGCCAAGGTCAGCTCATTGAGCACGTCGTGGCGCTGTTCCCGCAGGGCCCGCAAAGCCTGTTCCTTGATTTCCAGTTGCGCTTCTCGACGCGCATGGGCTTCGAGCTGCCGGCGGTCGATTTCCCCAGCATACAGCAGCGCTGCGCCAAGCCCCACCACGGCCGCTGCCCCCAGGTACCACATGGACAGGGGAAACGCTTGAAAGCTGACAATGCCCCTCCGGTAGAGAACCATGGGGTAGAATAAAACGATGAGGATGAGGACAAAAGTAGCAAGGATCACCCAGCGGGTGCAGCCTCTCTTCCAATCGATGTGTGACATAGCGCTCCCCCCTTTTCTACGACAATAACGTATTCCATACCGGTGCAAGAAACCCTGCACAAATCCATCGTCCGCCCTGCCAGCGAAAAAAGCAGCAGAGGACGGCGATAGGCGCGCCCTCTGCTGCGGGGAGTTGTCTTTGCTTATTTTCGGCGCAGTCGAGTGACTACGCAGATTCCCTTCTTGTTCTTGTCTTCCACCAGGTTTGCCGCAATGTTGAAGTCGCTGTCAAGTCCGGACGTTTCACCGTCCACATCAAACTCATGGCGTTTGAGTCGTTCAGCTATAGTGCGCTCGAGTTCGCCGCTGTATTTCGGATCCTCCAGGACAAAACGCACCGGCCGGTCAAGAACTTCACTGAGGCGGACGCCCAGCATATCTTCCGCTGCCCGGTTCATCTGCAGGACCCGGTGATAAACATCGGTGACGATAATGCCGTCATCAATGGCCTGGATGATGCCGTTGATGCGGTCACGCTCGTACTCCACATCGCTGAGCATCGTTTCCAGTTCCAATCTGTGGGCCTTGGCCGCCTGTTTCCAGGAGTTCCGGTCTTGGCGAAGCGGTGTGATATTCTGGAATACAGCCCATATCTGCGGTGGACGGTTCGGTTCCTGGCGCAGTTCCAACGACAGCACAGCCGTAATAGCGTCGTCCTCGGGACCGGCCAGATCGACCATGCGCACCGGAACAGGTTCACCCTGCAGTGCTGCCCGCAGGTCTTCTTCAAACTGCTCGGCTTCCGATTCTTTGGTCAGCAGTGCTTTCAACGGCCGTCCTAGCATGTCGCTTTCCGTTCGGCCCACCATTTCTTCAATGCCGCTGTTGAACACTTCAATCTGCCCACTGCTGTCGAGGATGGCCAGCGGCAGGCCGGTGGTCTGCAGGAAAGCCTTCCAGTTCTCGATCTGCTCGGTTAAGGTATCCCGGTGCTGCTGCAGCGATTCAAGTTCCTCTGCTAACTCGGACTGCCGCTCCTGAAGATCCCGTTTCTCGGATTCGAGACTTTCGCGCATCTGCTTCTGCTCCCGTAGATCTTCTTCCTTCTCTTCCACTTCTTTTTCCAGTGCCGTTTCCCGCTCCTGTAAAGCGCGGATTTCTGATTCACTCTGCTCTAAGCTCGACGCCAGGCTGTCTTTCTCAGACTCTGCCTCGGCCTTTTCTTTGTTGATCTGATTGACCTGTTGTTCAAGCTCGGTAATTTCCTGCTGTTTTTCGGAGACAGTGCCGCGGATCGCATCCAATTTGCTCTCTAGGTCGCGGATTTCGCCCTTGAGGCTCGTCACATCCGAGGCCATGAAGAATACCCGGGACTGTCCAGTCCCGTCTACGACCGGTATCATGTCTCCTAAATAGTCGGTACCATTGAGGTTAAAGGGCACCTGGCAGACCTGGTACTCTTCTAGACAGGAGCGCATGGCCTGCTGTACCGTATCCTTTTGTTCGGGGCCGAATGTGGCACCCATCCAATCCTCCGCGCCCTCGGCCCGTTCTTGGATCTGGGAACTGGCTACTTCGAGGGTCCAATTGTTGTCTGATATCAATGCTGCAGGAAGTGCGGCAGAGCGAATGGCCTGTCTTGCCGCGTGGAGGTGCTCCTTGGTTTGATTCAGTTCATTCTGCAGTTCCGCTATATCTTGGGCAATCACCAAGGTTCCGCTCTCCTCCATGTCGGACTCCTGGATAGGTCCTGCGCTGAGCACAGCGCTGACCGGTTCACTGGTCTTGGAACGCAGTTTCATGTCCCCTAAGGATTCGCGGCTGCCTTGGGCGGCCTTCTGCAGTTTTTGCTTGGCTTCGGACCGGTAGTCCTCTTCGACGACGGTGTCAATGAAGTTCTTGCCCAATAGGTCGGAGACGCCGTAACCGATAGTCCGCCGCAGGGATTCATTGACCCGCGCAACGCGGCCGTCGCTATCCAATACGGCCACACCGGCACCTAGCTGGTCCAGGGCCTTTTGGTAGTTCTCTCGATCAGCCTCTGCTTTTTCCGTGCTCCCTTCCACTGCAGCGAAATGCTGCTGCAGTTTCCAGCCGATGAACAGGATTGCTGCCGCAAACACAATGCGCACAGCCAAGTCCACAGTCGTCCCGGCAAACAGCTGATTAACAAATCCGGCATCGTCCACCAGCGCTGCGCTGCGAATGGTGGCTCCGATCCAATAGATGATCGCGATAAAAATGCTCTTTTTAAAAATTTGATTCGCTTCCATTCTTGATGGCCTCCTCTTCTTCCCCATGTGTTAAAACAGGGTCCCATTCCCCTGCCCTTTTGTCCGTGTCAGGGCATGCCCGCGGGCCGCAAATGGGCTTTCACTGCCGCAGACCCATGCTTCTGAATAGAACTGAATTTGTCCCGGTTCTTTTTCGTCCCGTGCGGTTCAACTAGTGAAGGTGTTCACGCAGTTCTTGGCGCAGGACCGTATTCCATTCCTGATAGCGCGGCAGTATACATACCTCCAATAACTCCAAGACACGATCCATGTCCTTGTGCTCATAGGCATCGGTCAGCTGCGAAAAGCCAGCCACCAGCTGGGTCCTGGCTTGATCAAGCCTGTGGGACATGGTCCAGTTCTCCGTCTCCAAGGCCCGCTCCATCTCAGAGAAAGCCAGAACCACGTCGTGGAAGAGGTCCATGGTTTCACCGCCGCCACCACCTGCAGTCCGCTTCTGAATATGGTTGAGTCCTTCGAGTCCGGTAGCACTGAGTTCGATCATTTTTTGTGCGGTACCACTATTCATGGGAGAACCCTGACCACTGACGGTTCAGGTTGTCACCTCCTTTGATGTGCTGCTTTGTGCAACGCGTTTTGTCACTACTCCAACAAAAATCCTTCTTTCACTGCTGCATGGGACAGTTTCTCCACTAGCTCTCCAAGAGCCGGGATCTGATCCATCCAATCACGGTGGCGTTCCAAAACCTGTTGCCTCCGTATCCCATGCTGCTTCCAGGTTCCGCCTCGGCTGTGTATGTTATGCAGGAAAGGCTGCAGTTTATCCATGCAGCGTGCAAACTGCCCACTGGCTGTATCTGCGTCTTCGTATTCCTGCCACAGCCGCCGAAAGGTTTCATGCTGATCCTTTGGCAGCAGAGAGAACACCCGTTCCGCAGCTCTGGATTCTCTTTCATTCTTGTCCCTGTGCGAATCGGCGTCATAGGCAAAGGTGTCTCCAGCATACAGTTCCACCAAATCATGGAACAACAGCATCTTCAAAGCATGAAAGAGGGAAGTTCCCGGTGGTGCGTACTCGTACAGGGTGACCGCCATGATCATGATTTCCCAGGTGTGCTCGGCGTCGTTTTCCCGGCGGGAACCGTCCACTCGGTAAGTCTGGCGCCAGACATCCTTCAGTCCATCGATCTCTTTAATGAAACGCAGCTGCCGCAGCAACCGGCCGTTAGCCACTTCCCGTTCAATCATTGTGGGTCCTTTCCCAAAACATGGTTTTAGTAGGGCAGGCTCCACCGATGCCGGTGGAGCCTGCCAGTTTTGGACACCTATGCCCTGATGTCGACGCTGGCCCCTGAACGGGGCTTGACTGACCGCTCCAGTACGTCACCGGTCCGAATCCAACAGGGTCTGCTCCCTTGTCTCCCTGTATTTCGATATGATCCTTTGCTTTCCCCATCAGAGGGGCCCTGACCTCAGCGCCCTGTGCTGTTCTGTCCAAGGGGCCTGCCCGCCCGGAAGGGTCTTTTCACCGTATTAGATGACATGGCATCACCGCTCTTTTTGGCTGGTCTCAGCCCAGCTCCAACTCCTGGCGAATATAACGCACTGCTTGGTACACGGCCAAACGCCGGGCAGCAGCGGTTGCACCTTCGGCTTTCGTATACAGCTCCAAGGCTGCATAGAGACTGGTATAAAAATGGGGATTCCAAGTTTCCTCGTTGTACAGCGAAGCATAGACACGAAACAGCCAATCATAGGCCGTGGATGTGTCGGCTTCCAGCAAACTGAACACAGCTTCGCAGGCCCCTTCTTCTCGGTCATTCATGAACTGCTGCCGGAACTCCTCGTAGGTCCCAGCAGATGGTACCGATCTAAGGTTATCTACATATCGTTCGACAGCGGGGTCAGGTTTTTTGTCCTCCACCCACCGCTGATAACGGAAGAAGGGTACCCCGAACCGCGGACCGAATTCCCGCTGCCACAGCCAAAAGCTGTGCAGGGTGATCATGTGATGCAAGTTGACAATGCCGTCTCCCGCAGCGGCCCGGGGCAGCCAAGTCTTGACATCCACTTGGTCGCTGACGGTTTCATCCGCAGCCGGCGGCTCGGGCCGCCACCGTCCTAGATACATCAGATAGGACAGCAGGACATTGTAGGCAGCCGGCTGCATGGGACGGAGAATCCACGCCATGGCAGGCAGAAAACAACTCAGCGAATGCCCGAGACTATCGGCGAGATAGCGGGCGCCAATCTGTGCCAACTGCTGCGCCAGCCGCTGCGGGTCCTCTGCGAGGGCATGGCTGGCATAGTAGTAGCCGTTGTGGACGTTACCATCCCTGAGACAGCCATGGAAATCTGCCCAAGTGTTCTTCGGTGCAGCACTGTGGCCCGGAAGAGGTCCAGCCTCAAACGGTGCAAACAGACGATGCCGGGCCTCTCGGATCAACAGCTCGGCAACAGCTTGTTCCGAAGCCCGCGTAAACAAGCCTCGGCGCCCGACATCCCGCACGTACAGCGCCATCTTGATCGCATGAAAGCTGCCGAATCGCAGGTTGCTCTCCATGGCCAACATAGGCAGTAGTTGATCGATCAGCGTTATGAGATAGCCGGGCTTCCCAGAAGACAGCCTTTCAACTGCCTTGGCGGCGTCGGAGCCGTCGCTGCTGATCAGCCCCTGAAGCCAATCTCGGCTCACGGCTTCGGCCTCCTCTCAGGTATCACTGGTCTAGGTCCCGGGGCATCCGTAATATGGTTCCGGTACGGAGCCGTCGGGCCTCCTCTAGTTCGTTGACTTCCAAGATGGTTTCGATGCCCTCAGGGGTCACTTCTCCATAGATGCGGAGCATTAGATTCCAGATTGTGTCACCCCGCAGTACACGGATCAAGTATTCATCGTCCGTTACGGCAATCTGCTCTGGTTCG
>PUOC01000296.1 GCA_003551965.1 Clostridiales bacterium
CCAGCACCGACCACAACGACGTCTGCGGTCTCATCCCACTCAGCCGGAGGCTCAACAAAACCTGCCGCCGAGCCCGTCGCGGCTGCGAGTACGAGTACTAGAGTTACAATCCATGCGGTGTGAAACGTTTTCATGAAATATCCTCCTTGTTGTTGTGTATGATCTGGACCTTGGCCAATGTTGATCTGTGTTTCCCATTTGCGTCCGCCTGCAGTTTCCGTCTCAAAGGCCATGGCATCCTCCCAACGGCTGCCAACAGCAGTGTCCCGGTGAGATCCAATGGCCCTGTGCGCAACACGTGACTGCTTCTGGCGTATGCCTTGGCGGACACCACCTACGTTGCACACAGTATGCGAGTTTTTTCGCATTACCACCCCCCTTGGGCAGGGATTTCCACACTGCAGCACAGTGCCTGCCTTTTAGGAGTACAACCTCCCAATGGAGGAGTCTATTCCCGAGGAGGCTTCTGGAAGGGCATTCCAGAAGCTGGCACTGAACGCAGAACCTTGGCAGCATCTTTTCGTGCACAATCAATATTCTAGAAGCAATATCAATTTCCTGCCCGATTTGCGAAAGAAATCGCAAACATAAAGGAATTTTTATATAGCCAGCTTGATGCAGTGCGAAAGCGGACTGGGATAAATGAACTGCTGTTCCCGGCTGTCGACCCTAACCGCTCCAGGGCCACGCTTTAGGGAACCGTAAAGTTGGATCCAAGCCGCAGAGGCGGTGTGACAGGTTGCATTGGCTCTCCAAGGGGCAGCCGCAGGATAAGGCGTACACGGCATGGAACACTCTGTGTATACCGGGGATGGTACGAAGCCCGGCAGGGCATTTTTAAATCATAGAGAGGGAGGATACGCATGCGAGCTATAGGCGGTGGACAAATCGAGGAAACGGTGGCGGTGGCGTTGGACCCGGGTGAAGATGTTTTGGAGGGAATCGCAGGAGCCATTCAAGACCAGGGAATTGTACACGGCGCGGTGGTATCTGGGGTGGGAAGTCTGTCGAAGATCAGCTATCATATTGTGGATCCCGGGGATGAAAAACCGTGGAAGGATACCTACTTCGTCCGGGAAGGTACCATTGAAGTCATGGCTGTCCAGGGCTTGATTGTCAACGGCCAACCACATCTGCACATTACAGCTTCCCAGGGCGACAAAGCCTTTGGCGGGCATTTAGAGCCGGGATGCATCATCCTGACATTGGCTGAGATCCTGATATTGAAATTGGAGCAGCCGTTGGAGCGGCGCCGGAACGACATGGGCTATGAGCAGCTCTACGGCGAAGAGGCATAGGCGTGACAGCAGGTATTGGTGAAGGCAATTCCAGGATGAAACAGCCAGAGCTCCCGGGAGGAGCTCTGGCTGTCAGTCTACGCCGTAGCCTCTGTGCCGGCCGCGCCCTGCAGGTCCAGAATACCCTGTAGGGCCCGGGGGAAGAGACCGTGCAGATAAGCGATGACGATACCGTAATTGACCATGGGCACAGAATGCTGCCGGCAGCTTTCTAACCGGCAGAGCATTTGGCGGCGAGTCAGCATACAGCCGCCGCAGTGGATCACAGCGGCGTACTTTTGTAGATCATCGGGAAACTCTCTTCCGGCGGCAAAATCGAAATGGAGAGTGCCGAAGCGCTCCTGCAGCCAGCGGGGAATTTTAACGCGTCCAATGTCCTCACCCACCGGATGATGGCTGCAGGCTTCACTGACCAAAACCGAGTCACCCGGCCGGAGCTGGCCGAGGGCCGCTGTACTGTCTTGGAAAAACGCCAGATCGCCCTTCTGCCGAGCGAACAAGATCGAGAAGGAAGTCAAAGGAATATCTGCAGGCACATGCTCGGCCACCGATTGAAAGGCCTGCGAATCGGTTATGACTAGACGAGGAGAACGTCGAAGAGCTGATAAAGTCGACGGAATTTGCGCCGGTTGGCAAACGAAAGCCGAGCCCCCGTGATCGAGAATATCCCGCAGTACCTGGGCCTGGGGAAGGATCATGCGGCCTTTGGGAGCTTCTTCGTCGATGGGCGTGACCATCAGAACCGTGTCGCCGGGTCCAATCAAGTCGCCTGCCAGGGGTTGTTCCTGACCTTTGGGCATTTGCTCCATGATCTCCTGCCGCAGCCGGCCAATGCCTTCGCCAGTCTCTGCACTGACCCAGAAATGCTGCTTGTCCGCAGGAGCGGCCGGGCTGCTTTCGGCTCCCACATCTGCTAACGTATCGGCTTTGTTGGTCACCCACAGGACAGGTATCTGTTCTGCTTCGGCTTGGCGTGCGACTTTCTGTTCCCAGGAAGAAAAGCCTCGATCGGGGTCGGTGGCCAAGAGCAGGAGGTCAATATGGCTCAGAACTCGGCGCGTCCTATCTCGGCGCAGCGACCCTAAGGCGCTGTCTTCATCGAGGCCGGCGGTGTCCACAAGGACCACGGGACCGGCGGGATGCAGTTCCATGTTCTTGTACACCGGATCGGTGGTGGTTCCGGCCACTTCCGAAACGAGGGAGACCTCTTGGTTGGCCAGGGCGTTGATGAGCGAGGATTTCCCCACATTGCAGCGGCCTATGACACCAATGTGGACTCTATTACTGCGGGGAGTTTTTTGCATGGCAATCGGCTCCTTTTTGGTTCTGAGAAAGCGTCGGTGGCGGACTACAGGCGCATGTCGCGTTCGCCGCCTTCAATTTTCTGCAGCCCCTGCTCCGTCAGGCGGCGCACCGACGGCGAAGCCATGGATTCCAAGTGGGTCCTGACATGGGGAGCTGCCTGCTCTTTCACGTCAATGCTTGCATAATCTTCTAGGAACTCCTGCAGAGTCAAGAGAGCATTCGGTTCGCACACATTTTGAATATTGCCCGCCTTGGCCAAGCGCATGAAACGCTCCCCTGTGCGGTTCTGGCGGTAACATGCAGTGCAGAAACTAGGCAGAATCCCGCCTTCTGTCAACTCTGCGACCATCTGATCACAGCTCCTGTCATCGACGGTTTCAAACTGGGCGGTGTTTTGTCCGGACTCGTCGCGGTATCCTCCAACTCCCGTGCACGACCCGGCACTGATCTGGGATATGCCGTAGTGGATGAGCTTGTCCCGCAGTGAAGCTGGCTCGCGGGTGGAGAGGATCAGGCCGGCGAAGGGCAGTGCCAAACGCAGCACAGCCGTGATCAGCTGGAATTGGCCGTCGCTGACGGGATCCGGAAAATCCTTGCGATCCATGCCCCGGGCCGGACGGAGCCTCGGCATGGAAATGGTATGCGGTCCTACACCGCAGCTTGACTCGAGGTGCTCGGCGTGGGCCAACAGGGCCAGTACTTCTGCCCGAAAATCGTGAAGGCCAAAGAGGACACCCAATCCCACATCATCCAATCCCGCGGCCATGGACCGGTCCATGGCATGCAGGTGGTAATGGTAGTTGGCCTTCGGCCCGCTCGCGTGCACCTTTTCATACGTCGGCCGGTGGTACGTTTCCTGGAATAGGATATAGGTTCCGATCTGGGCTTGCTTTAGTCTTTCATAGGCGGCGACATCCGATGCAGCCATGTTGACATTGATACGCCGTATCCGATTGCCGCCGGACCCAGTGCGGTATATGGCTGCAATGGAGTCGAGCACATAATCGAGGGAGCAGTGCACAGGATCTTCGCCGGTTTCCAGGGCAATGCGTTTATGCCCCATGTCAATCAGCGCCTGCGTTTCCCCTTCAATTTCTGCTTCCGTCAGGCGTTTTCGAAGGATTCCGCTGTCCTGGGAATAGCCGCAATAGGTACACCGGTTCACACAGTAATTGCTGATATACAGCGGTGCGAACATGACAACGCGTTTGCCGTATATCGCCTGTTTCACTTCCGCCGCAGCCTCCAGCAGATCGGGAAGTCTGCCGGCGTCCGCTTGCAGAAGGATGGCAGCCTGCTCCAGATTCAGCCCCTTTGCTTTACGGGCCGCGTCCAGTGTATCCCAAAACAGGCTGTTCGATGCTTCTGCACCGGCCCTGAGGTGTGCAGCGGCAGCAGCGCCGTCAATAAAGCCTAGGTCGGCCGTGTTCTCACAATTCATGGGGCATTCCTCCTATTGTTGCCAGAGCTCCGGGGGCGTCGCCCCGGCCCGGGGCCGAGAAACGGCCGATGCTCTTCAATTCTGTTTCCACGCTTTCTTGTAGACGTCTTGCTGCCTGCTCGACCCCGGCTTTTCCGGGATACAGCTGATAATCCCTGCGATAACACAGCGGTGTGACGTTGGGCATGACGACATTGGCTCCTGCTTGCAGGACGGCCTTTCGTCCCTGGGGGGCCAGGCTTTCCACCGAGGTAGTGGCTGGAAGATGACTCCGCGGCAGCAACAGGCGGGCTAAGGCGACCGTTTTTTCAACCAATGCCAGATCGGGGCGAGGTGCGTCGGCCAAGGGAGTGGCAGGATGGGGTATAAACGGGCCAATCCCTACCATATCCGCGTTCAATGCTTGAAAGAAGAGCAGGTCATCAGCAATATCCTCTGCCGTCTGTCCGGGAAGGCCCACCATGTGACCGCTTCCTAGCTGGTAACCCAGAGCTTGCAGGTTCCAGGCACACTGGAGACGGTTGTTGTAGTCTGATTGCGGATGGAGTTGGCGGTAGAGGCGCTCGTTCGTTGTTTCCTGCTTCAGGAGATAGCGGTCGGCTCCCGCGGTTCTGAAGCGGCGGTAGTGTTCTAGGCTGCGTTCGCCGATGGATAGGGTCAGCGCCATGTCGGGCCACTGCTTTTTGATGCGGTTGATTAATTGGGCCAGTTTCGCGGCCGGCATATCCGGGTGCTGTCCGGACTGCAGTACAATGGTCCTGTAACCTAGATCATGGGCAGTGGCGGCGGCGGCCAATATTTCTGCGGCGGTCATGGTGTATCGCGATAGGATACCATTCCCGGCCTGCAGTCCACAGTAGGTACACCGCTGCCCGCATTGGTTGGAAAATTCAATCAAGCCCCGCAGGTGGACGCCGTCGCCAAACACAGTTCGGCGACGTGTATCGGCGGCGGCCGTTAATTCCGCTTTCTCTGTATCCTTCGCCCACAGCAGCCGGACGATTTCTTGTTTTGACAAACGCTGGGTTTCCAGAACTTTCTTGATGAGCCTCGTGACCGTCTTCATGGACTCCCGCCTTTCACGCCTTGCTGAAGACACTGCGAACACTGACGCCATCGAGTTTGCCCAGTTGTCCGGTCATAGCGCCGACCTCGTCTGTTGTACCGTCCACGATCAAGGATATGACAGAAACGCCCCGGTCTTTATACGGTATGCCCATGCGTCCCACGATCAGGTCTCCGTAACGGCTCAGGATCCTGTTGACTTGTTCTGCACTGGTTTCCCGCGATTCCACAAGCACAGCTACCACTCCAATACGTTGTTCCATGACTGCGCCTCCTAGTGTTTTTAAGTGACGAACAGGAAAAACATAAAAAACGCGCTCACCATCAAAAAGGGCGAACGCGCGCAAACCTGCATTTAACAGGCATCCATTCCCACAGCCAAAGACATACCCTTTGGCTGCCGGTTGAAGGCTATTCACCCTTTCCAGCAGAAAACACCGCTGGATTAGGTCTAAGGTTGTCTGCGCTTTAGTATACTCCCGGCTTGTGAAAAAGTCAACAAAAACGCTGATTTTTTCTAGTTTATGGAAGTGGTGTGACGATATCAGATTGAGAGGATGTCTGAAAGGAGCTCGGCCATGATGGTGCCAAAAGGCAGGAGAAACGGCAAAACGCACGGTCCTAGTCGCAGCGGCCAGGCCCCATGTCAATGTCTTTTCTGGGCAGGCAGGATAACAAAAACAAACAGAGAAGAGTTGAAAAGAACAATAGCAAACAGAACCGGCGAGGTGAACCGCCATGGACGATCGGAAACCGCCAAACAGCCAAAGGGCGGCGTCGAAAACAGCGCACACATCCGACAGCCTGCGGCTGCGGGCTAAGGCCAGACAGATTCGCTTGGACATCTTGGACATGATATATACTGCCAAAGGGGGACATATTGGCGGTGCGTTCTCCAGCGCCGATATACTGACGGCTTTGTTTTACGCCGTGATGCGTTTTTCTCCGGAGACCTTGGCGACAGGGGAAGGCGATCGCTTTGTCTTAAGCAAAGGCCATGCTTGTGAGGGATATTATGCCATTTTGGCCGATCGCGGCTTTTTTCCCAGAACGGAGTTGGCCTCCTTTTTGCAGTACAAGTCCCGCCTCATGGGCCATCCCCATCCGAAGATTCCCGGTGTGGAGGTGGCCACGGGATCCTTAGGCCATGGCCTTTCGGTCGCAGTGGGCATGGCCCTGGCGGCCAAACTGGATGGGCGCAGGGAACGTGTGTTCTGTCTGGCCGGCGATGGTGAACTGGCCGAAGGGTCGATCTGGGAGGCGGCTTCGGCGGCATCCCACTATCGTTTGGGTAATCTCACGTGCATTATCGATCGCAACGGCCTGCAGATCAGCGGCCCCACGGAAGAGATTATGGATCCTGAGCCCATTGAACAGCGCTTTGCAGCCTTCGGCTGGCACACCACAGACGTGGACGGCCACTGCTTCGAGGAATTGACGGCTGCGCTGCACCGCACCCATGGCGAACAGCCAGCATTGGTCACGGCCCATACCGTCAAGGGCAGGGGTGTATCGTTTATGGAAAATCAGGCCGGATGGCATCATCGACTGCCAACCGTTGAGGAGTATCATCAGGCAAAGGCGGAATTGAAAGGACATCCGTGCTGATCGGTTAAACAGGTGAAAAACGGGAACGTACAATAGGCGAAAAAAGGTGATTGACAATGTTGGCAGAGAAGCGCCGCGAAGAAATTCTAAAGGTGATAACCGAGCGCGGTTCCGCGACCGTAGGAGAGTTGGCCGAGCTCTTTGACGTGGTGACCATGACCATCAGGCGTGACCTGGAGATGCTGGAAAAACGCAATCTGCTCACCCGCATCCACGGCGGCGCCGTGATTAATCCGGAACCCCTGACAGCCCGTCCTCTAGACGCAAAGGAAAGCATCAACCAGCGGGCGAAGGCTGCCATTGGACGGAGGGCGGTTTCCTTGGTGGAACCGGGGGAAACCATCATCCTGGACGAAGGTTCCACGTGCATAGAGGTTGCCCGGGCTCTACGGAACCATCATGACGTGACGGTAGTGACCAACGGCGTTAAAGTGGCGTATGAACTGACGCCATACTCCGGCATCACGACCATACTGATTGGCGGTATCTGCGGACGCAACAACTATGTTGCCTATGGACACGAAACCCTGACGTCGTTCCAGAAAATTCGGGCTCACAAGTATTTCATGGGCATTGATGCTATCCAGCCCGGATTCGGCATTTCCGATCAGGATCCCAATCAGGTGCAGCTTAAGAATGCCAAAGCCCACTCATCTCTGGAAGTGATCGGAGTCGCGGACAACTCGAAGTTGGGTAAGATCGGGGTGGTTCAAGTGGCAGGCATGGATATCCTGGACCGGTTAATCATGAATGAACCGATACAGGACAGTGTCCGAACTTGGCTAGTCCGGGAACAGGTAGAACTGATACCGGTGGAAGCGGCCGAGAATGGGCAGAGGGGAGATGGGAAGCTTGGCTGAACCCAATCGGAAGGCTTTCAGCGATACCCTGCTGGCTTTGGCCGAGGCCAATCCGGATATTCTGGCGCTGACCAGCGATTCTCGGGGCTCGGCATCCCTGAACCAATTCGCGAGTGCTCTGCCTCGGCAGTTGATCGAAGCCGGGATAGCCGAACAGAACATCGTCGGTATGGCTGCCGGTTTAGCCAAAAGCGGGAAAGTACCTTTTGTATGCTCTCCGGCTGCCTTTTTGTCCATGCGGAGTATAGAACAGATAAAAGTGGATTGCGCCTATTCCGGAGCCAATGTCAAACTCATTGGAATCAGCGGCGGCGTCAGTTATGGAGCCTTAGGCGCCACCCACCATTCGCTGCAGGACTTGGCGGTCATGCGGTCTATCCCGGGTTTGACCGTCGTGGTGCCTTCGGATAACCAACAGACCGCGGAGCTGACGAGCCAGATTGCATACATGGAAGGTCCGGTGTATATGCGCTTAGGACGTCAAGCGGTGCCATCGGTCCACGGACCCCATATGCCATCGCAACTGGGGCGCGGGCTCATGTTGCAGGACGGACAAGACCTGACGCTGATTGGGGCGGGCGAGGTGATGCCAGGGGTGCTAGAAGCGGCACACATGCTCGAAGATGGATTGGGGGCAGCAGTCCGGGTCGTGGAGATCCACACCATCAAACCGCTGGACGAAGAAATCATTATGGCAGCCGCTGAAACCAGAGCTGTGGTTGTTGTGGAAGAACATAGTGTTCACGGCGGATTAGGCAGTGCCTGTGCTTCTGTCTTGTCCCAATTCTGTCCGGTGCCCGTCTGTATCCTGGGCATCCCCGATGAACCGCCGGTTACGGGCAGCCAAAGCGAAATATTCCGCCACTATGGGCTTGATGCTGAGGGTATCCACTCCCGTATTGCGGCGTTTTGGCAGCAGCTGCAGCGGCAGCGGAGGAGGGGATAGTCATGGCCAGGGCAGAAATTCTGACCATTGACCAAGGAACCACCGGCACCAAGGTCCTTCTGTTTGATGATCAGGGGACAAGGAAAGCCGCGGCGTATCGGGAGCACCGCCAGTACTATCCGCAGCCGGGATGGGTGGAGCACGATGCCGTGGAGATCTGGGAAAATACGGCGGACTTAATACAGGAAGTACTGGCAGAGCGGGAAACAGCTCCGATCTGCCTGGCCATCACAAACCAGCGGGAAACGGTTGCGGTCTGGGACCGCGTCACAGGGAACCCCTTGGCTCCTGCGGTGGTGTGGCAGTGCCGGCGCAGTGTTTCCCTCTGCCGCGAACTGCAGCGGCGAGGTTTGGAACCGGATGTCCGACGGTATACGGGCCTGCCTTTGGATCCATACTTCTCTGGGACCAAGATCGCGTGGCTGCTGCAGCATGACAAGAGCTTGGCTGCGAAAGCCGAATCCGGAGAGGCGTGCATAGGAACCATAGACAGCTGGTTGTTGTGGAAGCTGACTGGGGGCAGGGTGTTTGCCACCGATTACTCTAACGCCTCGCGGACCATGCTCTACAACATCGGCCAGCTTCGTTGGGAGGATGATCTCCTGGAGGCCCTGGGCATTCCTCGGCAGGCGCTTCCCGAGGTCTGTCCGTCGTCCTACTGCTTTGGGCGGACAGAGCAGCTGGGAAAGCTTCCCGGCGGCATTGCCATCCAATCGGCCATAGGTGATTCCCAAGCAGCGTTGTTTGGCCAGGCCTGTTTTCATCCGGGTATGGCCAAGGCCACCTATGGAACGGGAACATCCTTCATGGTCTACCAGGGCCCGGAGCTGGTTTCGCCGCCTCCTGGCATGGTGGCTGCTCTCGCGTGGGGGATCGGCGGCGATGTGGGCTATGCCCTGGAAGGAATCATCAACGTGACGGGAGCTGCTGTGCAGTGGCTCCGGGACGGCTTGGGCATTATCCGATCGGCGGCAGAGACCGAAGCCTTGGCTGCATCCCTCGATGACAACGGCGGGGTCTATATGGTTCCTGCCTTTGTGGGATTGGGAGCACCCCATTGGGACATGGATGCCCGGGCCCTTATTTGCGGCATCACTCGGGGCACGGGCAGAGAACACATGGCGCGAGCGGCTCTGGAAGCCATGGCCTATCAGGTGAAGGATGTGTCGGCGCTGCTCGATCGTGCCGGCGGAGTTCCCATGCGTACGTTGCGCGCCGATGGCGGCGCATCGGAAAACCGCTTTCTCATGCAGTTTCAGGCGGACATCCTGGGTATACCAATCCAGCGCCCGGCGGTGGCAGAAATATCAGCGTTGGGTGCCGCGTATCTGGCTGGTCTGGATGCGGGGATTTGGCCGGATAAAGAAGCAGTGGAACGGCAGTGGCGGGCGGAGGTATCCTATGAGCCATGCATGGACGAGCAGGAGCGGAGGAAACTCTATGGTGGTTGGACGGCGGCAGTGCGACGGAGCTTGAGTCAAACAGACGAGATGGGGGAGGAGTTTGATCGTGAGTAAAGCATTAGGGATCATTGTCGGCAATCGCGGGTTTTTTCCAGGAGAACTGTGTAAGGATGGACGGCGCGCCATGGTGGAGGCTGTTGAAAGGCAGGGTATGGAGCCGGTGGTACTGCCCGAGGAGCACGGTGT
The DNA here is from genome assembly GCA_003551965.1 of Clostridiales bacterium. Taxonomy (GTDB): domain Bacteria; phylum Bacillota; class Limnochordia; order Darwinibacteriales; family B1SED10-159; genus B1SED10-159. Next base: position 10,173 of record PUOC01000296.1, read on the forward strand.
ATACGGCAGCTGCCTGACAAGGAAGGATGCGCTGGCGTGTGCAGAGTTGTTCCAAGAGCGGCAGCAGGATATCATCGGGATTATCGTTACCCTGCCTAACTTCGGTGATGAAAAGGCCGTGGCCGAAGCGTTGCGGCACAGCGGCCTGCAAGTACCGGTTTTGGTCCATGCTTTCCCCGACGCATTGGATAAAATGGACATTGGGCACCGCCGGGACAGCTTCTGCGGCAAGCTTTCCGTCTGCAATAACCTCAGGCAGTACGGGATTCCCTTTTCCCTGACCACTGACCACACGTCGGATCCCAACGGCGATGTGTTCCGCGCTGACATGCGGAAGTTCACTGCTGTCTGCCGGGTTGTCGATGGGTTGAAGCATATCCGTATTGGCGTGGTGGGTCCTCGCCCCAGCGATTTTAACACGGTCCGGTTCAGTGAAAGGATCTTCGAGCGCCACGGCATTTCAGTGGAATCCGTGGGTTTGGTGGATATTCTGCAGATCATTGACGGCCTGGCCGATGACGATACAAGGATTTACGAAACGCAAGAAGAAATTAGACAGTACATGGATGTCTCCGGCGTGCCCCCGGAAGCCATGGTGAAGCTGGCTAAGCTGCAGATTGCCCTGGATCAGTGGGTGCGGGAAAACCAGTATGACGCAGTAGCCATTCAATGCTGGTCGTCGCTGCAGACGTCATTAGGGGTCAACCCCTGTACCGTGATGAGTATGCTCTCCCAGAGCTTAATACCGGCTTCCTGTGAAGCCGATGCTGCCGGAGCCGTGAGTATGCTGGCGCTGCAGCTGGCGGCACAGCAACCCAGCGGCTTAGTGGATTGGAACAACAACTATGGCGACGATCCCAACAAGGCGGTGGTGTTTCACTGCGGCAATTACGCCAAGTCCCTGTATAAACAGTCGTGCATCGCCTATGCAGACATTCTCGGATCATCCCTGGGCATGGAGCGCACCTATGGGGCGATTGCCGGGCAGATCAAACCGGGCCCGATCACCTTTGCCCGAGTCAGCACCGATGACATGCACGGTACTATCCGGGCGTACACGGCGGAAGGCATCGTTACAGAGGATGTCATCGAGAGCTTTGGCTCCTGGGGCGTGGTGGAAGTGCCGGCTCTGCAGAAGATGATGGGCGAGATCAGCCGTTTGGGTTTTGAACATCATGTGGCAGTGAACCTTTCACATGTCGGTGACGTGCTGGCCGAAGCCTTTGGCACCTATTTCGGCTGGGAAATGCACGATTTTAGGCCGAATCGGTAAACGAGAAAGGAGAATGCTTCGTGAAACCGTTGTCTGGCAAAAGAGTTGTGCTGCTGGCTGCCCACGAGTTCGAGGACATTGAACTGTTGTACACGATTCTCCGCTTGGGGGAAGAAGGGGCCGAGGTGCATGTGGCCACTCTGCCCAAGGATGCGCCGGGGCACTTCCATACCCGCCCCTATTGGCCGGACAAACCCATTACCGGGCGCTTTGGTTCCACTGTCCCCTTTTATGTGCTCGGCGAGGGCAACACCTGGCACCACAGAAGCGTGGACGATTTGAAGGCAGAGGACTATGATGCAGTGATTGTTCCCGGCGGGTTTGCACCGGATTATCTCCGCCACCACAGCGGTGTTTTGAAGTTTGTTGCTGATATGCACCGTCATAAGAAAATAAGTGCTGCCATCTGCCATGGCCCCCAAGTGTTCATATCTGTCGACGCCGAAGAAGGCACAGACATGATCCGAGGGCGCCGGGTATGCGGATTTACTGCCGTCAAACATGACACCATCAATGCCGGCGGGCAATTTGTCGACGAAGCCGCAGTGACAGACGGGAACGTTGTCACAGGCCGGGTGCCGGACGATCTGCCGGCGTTCTGCAGAGAAATAATCAAAGGACTGTCGTGAGCCATTTCGGTACTGGGTGAAAAAGGGAAAGGGAGGCATGCAGTGATGGATACATTGACAGCCATTCGCACACGCCGCAGCGTTCGCCGCTTTGAAGATCAGCCGGTGGAACAGGAAACGATAAGAACCATACTGGAAGCCGGGTTCTGCGCACCCACAGCAAGAAACCTCCGTCCCTGGCACTTTATTGTTCTGCGGGACATGGAGGTCCGGCGGGAGCTTTCTAAAGCGGCCGGCAATCTCAGCCGATTAGTCGATGGCGATTGTGTTATATTCGTCTGCGGAGACCGTGAAGTACAGGAGCGAGAGGAGTTTATACTGGAGGACGGCGCCGCCGCTGTACAGAATATGCTCTTGGCAGCCCATGCTTCTGGTTTGGGCGCTGTCTGGTGCGGCATACGAACAGAAAAGGATCTGCATGAGGCTGTGCGCAGACCGCTGCAGCTGCCGCCGAACATTCTGCCCGTGGCCTTCATCGTCTTAGGCCATCCTTCCGAGCATCCTGAACCCAAAAACCGTTACGACGAAAGCAAGGTCCATTGGGATCGATGGTGATAGGGCCGGGGCCGTAGCACTGCGACAACGCAGGGCTGCTCTGCAGGCCAGCATGGAAGCAGCACACCAAGCACTAGACCGGTTAGCCAACGAAGGACAGACAGTACACAGGCTGCAGGGGTTCGCTCCCCTGCTGCCTCCATGTGAGGTGATGGAAATGCCGAGGCCTCGCAAGCGCCGACGGGTCTGCGGTCTGCCCAAAACACGCACCTTCGGTCCCGCGGGTATTGAGCGGGGGATGATGCCGCCGCTTACCATGACGGTTGAGGAATACGAGGCGGTGCGGTTGATGGACCGAGAGGGGCTGACGCAGGATCAGTGTGCCCGCCAAATGGATGTGGCCCGGACTACTGTCCAGCGGATCTATGCCGAAGCCCGGCAGAAGATTGCCACAGCGTTGGTGGACGGGCGACAGCTCATCATTGAAGGCGGCGACTACGTGGTTTGTACCGATGCCGGCGAGGAACCCCATGCTGGTCCGGAACGATGCCGCCGCTGCTTTGCCGGTTCCGGCAGAGCCCGCCGGCGGGGACCTGGCCACCAGCGGCCGTTTTCTTGAAAAACGGCTTTGTCATTGTGGTGTGGGCCGGCATGCTGCTATTAAACTATGCCTGCTGATGAACTTGCATGAAAGAAGTACCGAGACCGGCCAACGTGTCGGTTTTTCCACATCACTGAAGAGCTGCCCGCGTTGCAACGGGCAGCCGGGGCAGGAAATCAAGGCTAAGAGCAGAACCTATCGTCATGGCATACCCCAGGCAAGGCAATGCCGGTTAGTACCGCCATGGTCCGAACGCCCGGCCCGGGACGTCAAAGATGCCCGGTTCTACTCAGGAATATCGCAAACCCTTGCTTTGACGCAGACAAAACCCAGGAGGGATCTTCTTTTGAAAACTATCCGCCTAGGACGAACCAACCTCAAGGTTACGCAGACGGCTTTTGGTGCCCTTCCCGTACAGCGGGCGTCCATGGATGATGCCGTGGAACTGCTGCTGCGGGCCTATGACAGCGGAATTAACTTCTATGATACGGCTCGCGGCTATTCGGACAGTGAGGAAAAGTTAGGGCGAGCCTTGTCCCATGTTCGCCAGGAAATTGTCATTGCTACTAAGAGCCCGGCCAAGGCCGGCGAGGACCTGCGGCGTGATGTGGAGACGAGCCTGGAGAAGCTGCAGACGGATTACATTGACATCCTCCAGTTCCACAATCCGGGATTTGTACCCCGCCCGGGCGGCGAGGACGGACTCTATGATGCGGCAGCGGACCTGCGGAGGCAGGGGGCTATCGGGTATATCAGTATCAGTAATCACAAGCTGGACATTGCCCGAGAGGCTGTGGAATCGGGTCTCTACGACACCCTGCAGTTTCCGCTGAGCCATTTGTCCTCCCAGGAAGATCTGGATCTGGTCGATATCTGCCGCGGGCACGATGTCGGCTTTATTGCCATGAAGGCTCTGTCCGGCGGTTTGATTACCGATGCCCGGGCAGCATTTGCCTATCTGCGGCAGTTTGACAACGTGGTGCCCATCTGGGGAATACAGTATCCAGAGGAGTTAGAGGAATTTCTGCAGTTAGAGAGCGCTCCTCCGGTCCTGGACAGTGCTGTGCAGTCGGTCATAGACCGAGACCGACAGGAGCTGTCCGGATCCTTCTGCCGGGGCTGCGGATACTGCATGCCCTGCCCCGTGGACATTCCCATCAGTATGGCGGCACGAATGTCATTGCTGCTCCAACGCGCTCCGTACCAACAGTTCCTGGAACCGGAGTGGCAGGAACGCATGGAACGGATCAAGGACTGTACAGAATGCGGTCAGTGCCGCGAAGCCTGTCCCTACGAACTGGATACACCCAATCTTCTCAAGGAGGAGTACGACAAATACTGGGAATTCGCTGCAGCCCGCGGTGTCACGCGCTGAAGGCTAATCAGCTGCTGGGAAAGAGGTTATCTTGAACCATGGAGTTCTTTGTCTTTATTCTTACCAACAATATTGTACCCATCTTCGTGTTGATCATTCTAGGTTACTGGCTGGGAAGGAAGTTCGAGCTGGACGTGTTTACGCTCAGCAAATTGAATTTCTATGTTTTTGTTCCCGCGTTCATCTTGGTTAACCTTTATACCACGGAAATTCCTCTGCAGATGGTCCAGGTTCCGGTGTTTGCCCTATCGCTGATGGTCCTCAACTTTGCCGTCAGTTCGGCCGTGGCTAAGGTGCGACGTTATGACATGGGAATGGCCAGTGCCTTCAAGAACTCGATCATGTTCTATAATTCGGGCAACATTGGCCTGCCGCTGATTACACTGGTTTTTTCCAATCCGCCCTTTGCTGAAACGGGGTTTTTGAGCACGGCGGTGACAGCACAGATCTTAGTGCTCATGATCCTCAACGTTACCATGAATACAGTGGGCTTTTTCAATGCAGGGCGGGCTACCATGCGCTGGCAGGACTCGGTGTTAAAGGTGCTGACCATGCCGGTCATTTATGCAATTCCCGCTGCCTTTTTCTTCAAGGCCGTGCCCTACGATTTGACCGACGCCATTGTCTGGCCCGCCTTGGCATATGCCCGAGAAGGGCTGATCTCCGTGGCTCTGCTGACTTTGGGTGCGCAGCTGTCCCGCACCACGCTGCGGGTCACCAACGCCGAGGTCTATGTGGCGGCCGGTGTCCGTTTGCTGGGAGGCCCGGTCATGGCCTGGGGACTGCTTCAGATCATGGGCATCGGCGGTGTGTTGGCCCAGGCTTTGATGATCTCGTCGGCCGTTCCTACGGCGGTAAACAGTGCCTTAATTGCCGTGGAAATGAACAACGAGCCCGGCTTTGCTTCGCAGGTGGTCATGGTATCAACACTCTGCAGTGCTGTCACGCTGACATTGGTGATCTATGGCGCACAGCTGCTGTTTCCTTTTTAAGAGGCTGGCCTGGCAGCAGACCCGCGGTTTATGCTGGCCTGTGAAGTGCGCAGTGACTGGAATGGGCTTGCAGCCTTGACTGAAAAACAATGCGTTGGAGGTGCTTTAAATGAAGGCAATCTTTACCCGCAGAAGCATACGGCGATACACCGACCAACCGGTGTCCCAGGAGGCGGTCTTGCAGCTGCTGGAAGCAGCCATGGCCGCTCCTTCAGCCGGTGATTCCCGCCCATGGCACTTTGTGGTCATTACCGACCGGCAATTGCTGGACAAGGTCCCGTCGTTTCACGCCTATGCACGTATGATCACGGAAGCGCCCATGGCTATCTTGGTATGCGGGGATCAAGGCCAGGCAAAGTTTGATGCGGCTTATTGGGTGCAGGACTGCTCGGCCGCAACCCAGAACATTCTTCTGGCGGCGGAAGCCATGGGACTGGGATCGGTATGGTTAGGCGTCTATCCTTTGGAGGAGAGAATGGCGGGCCTGCGGGATCTCTTGGGAATTCCAGAGCATATTACCCCCTTCGCCCTGCTTCCCGTGGGACATCCCGGTGAAGAAAAGCCGCCGGCGGAACGCTATGATGCCGACAGAGTACATTACGACCGATGGTAGAGGAGGGCTGCCCTGCTGCGAAGTGGAGAGACGCCCACAGTAAGACTGCAAAGGAGGCATAATCATGGATACCATGCGAATGGCCATTATCGGTGCCGGTGTGTGGGGAGAAGTGCACGCATTCCTTTACGACGAACATCCTAACGTGGAAATTGCGGCGGTGTGTGACCTTGATCGGGAACGTGCTGCCCGGTTGGCGGAACAGTTTGGGATTGCCGGCGTATACGCAGATCATAGAGAGATGCTGCAAAAGGAAGCATTCGACGCTGCGGCGATTGTAACGCCGGACCATGCCCACCGCACGCTGGCTGTGGATTGTGCCGAGGCCGGCAAAGATCTGCTTCTGGAAAAGCCGCTGGCAACCACGGAGGATGACGTGCAGGCTATTGTCGAGGCCGTTAGGGGCAATGGCGTCCGCTGTATGGTGGATCTGCACAATCGCTGGAGTCCGCCGTTTGCCGTCACCAAGCAGTCCCTGGAGCGGGGTGAGCTGGGCACGCCTGTCAGCGCCTACTTCCGGCTCAATGACATCCAGTGGGTGGCCACCGATATGCTCCCTTGGGCGGCCCAGTCTTCCATACTTTGGTTCCTTGGCCCGCACGCGGTGGATACTTTGCGCTGGATTTTTGACGATGAAGTCAAGCGGGTCTACTCTGTGTCCAGTTCCGGCGTGCTGAAATCCCAAGGCGTGGATACGGTGGATATCTACCAGACTATCTTGGAATTTCGCGGCGGAGGGATTGCCACTGTGGAGAACAGCTGGATTACGCCGGACACCCATCCCTGTATCAATGACATTAAGTTCAATGTCACGGGAACCAAGGGCATGATAAATCTCGATCTGAGCAACAACCAGATGATTGAGCGATTTACCGAGGAGAAGAACGATCGGCCCGATGTACTTGTCAAACACTTTGTCCACGGTAAACCCAAGGGCTTTGCCTATGAGAGCATTCGCCATTTTATTGAAGCCGAGCGCAGCGGTGAACCGTTTCTTGTTAGTTTCGAAGATGCCGTCAACACGTGCCAGGTTATTTTCGCCATGCTGGAATCGGCCGAAAAGGGGACGCCGGTGGAGGTGCGTTATCTGCCCTGAGCGGCACTGGGACTATAAATAAGCGCTGCGGTTACATTGCTTTGCCGTCCATAATCTGGTACGATTACATTGTATGGCCAGGTCCTGCCAGGGACAGGTTGGGTGTGTTGATTGCGGCCCGAGAGCGTCACCGCTGCGGCCGCAGCAATTTCTGCCGAAGGGGTTGGCTGCGCCTGGCTGTCACCTTCTAGACGGCCCCTGCATCCGTACGCTCCTGGGCTTGTACACTTTTTTCAAGAAAGAAGGCAGTGTCTATGCAAACTAGCAAGCCATTGACAGACAAAGTAACTTGGGTGGGCAAAGTGGACTGGGATTTGGTTAAGTTTCACGGCGAAGAGTTTTCGACCTTGAAAGGGTCTTCGTATAACTCCTACCTTATCCGAGACGAAAAGACCGCTCTTATCGACACAGTATGGCTCCCTTACGACAAGGAGTTCGTGAGCAACCTCAAACAGGAAATCGCGCTGTCGGAAATCGACTACATTGTTATCAATCATGGCGAAGTCGATCACAGCGGTGCTCTGCCGGAACTACTGCGGGAAATACCGGATACCCCGATCTACTGCACGAAGAACGGGGTCCGTTCATTGAAAGGGCATTATCACGAGGACTGGAATTTCGTGCCAGTACAGACCGGTGACACCCTGGAACTAGGCGAGACCACTTTGACGTTCGTGGAGGCGCCGATGCTGCATTGGCCGGACACCATGTTTACGTATATGGATAGTGAAAAAATTCTTTTCAGCAATGACGCTTTTGGGCAGCACTACGCCACAGAATCGCTGTACAATGACCGCGTCGATCAATGTGAGCTCTATGAGGAAGCGCTCAAATATTACGCCAATATCCTGACGCCCTTCAGCGCCATGGTGAAGCGCAAAATCCGTGAAGTGTTGGATCTGAACCTGCCGCTGGAGATGATCTGCACAAGCCATGGTGTGATTTGGAAAAACGATCCCATGCAGATTGTCAACCAATACTTGGAATGGGCTGACAACTACCAGGAAAATCAGATCAGTATTGTCTATGACACCATGTGGAACGGCACGCGCCGCATGGCTGAAGCCATCGCCGCCGGCATACAAAAGGCTGACAGCAGCGTAACGGTGAAATTGTTCAATGCGGGCAAAGAAGATAAGAACGATATTGTTACTGCCCTCTTCAAGTCCAAGGCGGTGCTCATGGGTTCGTCCACCGTAAACAACCGTTATCTATCGGCCATCGGCGGTCTGCTGGAAATGGTCAAGGGTATGAAGTTCAAAGACAAAAAAGCGGCAGCATTCGGCAGTTATGGGTGGAGCGGAGAGGCCGTGAAGCTCCTCAGTGAAGACCTGACGCAAAGCGGTTTTACCCTGGTCAATGACGGGCTGAAGACAATGTGGGCTCCCGACGAAGACGCCCTTGATGCCTGTGCCGCCTATGGCCAGCGCTTTGTGGAAAGCCTCTAGGTTGGGATTTTTGGCACGGCGAAAGACCCGGTATCATTTGCAGACCGGGTCTTTGCAGCGGAAGGTGGCCGCTGGCCTTTAGGCATGGCATGTCGGGCTTATTTTTCACGGGGCGGTCTGGGAAGAATGGCTTTTGTTGACGAAAAAGGCGGCAACGCCTCCCAAGCCAATATGACATCCTAGAACACTTCCGACGGTGTTCACCAGGAAGTTCGTATATCCCAGTTTGGAGCGGAGCTTCTCCTTAAGGGTCTTGGCTGCCTCCGGGTCTTGGGCGTGGGAAATGGCAATGAGCTGGTCGCTGCTGCCCATGGCTCTTTTTTGGACCAACTGTACGATGCGATCGATGGCCTTTTTCTTGCCGCGCACCTTTTGAATGGGAACGAGGCTTCCGTCTCGAACGTGGAGGATGGGTTTGACATTGAGTATACTGCCTAGGAACGCGCTGGCGTAGTGCAGCCGCCCTCCGCGGTAGAGATAGTTGAGATCGTCGACGGTGAAGATGTGTTCGACGTTGTTCTGGGAGCGCTTTTCTACGTGTTTTACAATGGTGCTTTTTGAGTGCCCCTGCTCGGCCATGGCTGCTGCTTCATAGACGATCAATCCCTGACCCAGCGAACCGCTGTTGCTGTTGCAGACGCTGATATCAAAGTCGGGAAACTGGGAGCATACTTCTTCGGCAATCAGGCGTGCTGTGTCGCAGGTGCCGGACATTTTGGCTGAGAAGGCCACGTAAATGCAGCGGATACCTTCTTCGGCGTACTCCGTAAATGCATCCATGAAACGCTGCATCATCACTTGTCCTGTTTTCGGCTGCTTGCCATCGCGGATGGCTTGGTACACGTCTTCCGCTTGAATCGACTCCCCGTCGGCGTGATCGCGCCCGTCTAAATGTACCATAAACGGCAGAACGCGGATCCTGAATTTGTCTACAATGTCTGGTGGCAGATCGCAGGCGGTGTCGGTAATAATCTGTACTGTCATGGCGTTATCTCCTTTCCGAGGGTGTGCAGGCGTCGCACGGCGTTAGGTCGGTTCACAACTCCACTTCGTCGGACCGAACAAAAAACCTTCTTTGATCCATGGGATAGACGGGAGTACAGAAGGCAGTGGCAACTTTATGTCGAAACTCTATTATGTGCTGGCGAGCGCATACGCGAAGATTCCTCTCACGGCCGTTGGGAAGGGTGATGGTATTGGTGGAAAGACCGGTTGATAACATTCGGCATCGGCTGCCGGCCACGGTTGGCTTTTTCGTGCTGCTGATCCTGCTGCCATTATCTGGGTGTTCGTTCGGCGGGGGATCTGAAACCGACCCCTATTCCCGTTTAGAAGGCGATCATCTGCACCTTGCGCAGGGGCAAAAAGAACTTTTCTGGTTTTCGGGCATTCATTCCAACGATCCCGAACACCCCATGTTCTCGGACTTAAAGGATGCCTTTGAGCGATTTGAGCCGCAGTATGTGCTTGTGGAAGGCGGTTTCCATCAAGATATCCCCGAATCGTCGGAAGCCAGTAAGAGACGGGGCGAGTCATCGTATACTGCGTACTTGGCCAGAGAGGCAGGCACATCGGTATCAACGACGGAGCCGCCTCTTACGTCCCAGTTCGACTATCTTTTGGATGACTACGAGCCCGAAGCAGTGCTGTCCATGTATCTTCTGCGGCAGACTGTACAGCTGCAGCGCGAGGCAGAACACCGGCCCGTCAATTATATCCCTTACATGTTAGGCTATGTGGAGCATTTAGTCGAAGGAGGATTTCCTCTCCAAGGGCAGAGATTGACGGAAGATTGGCTGCAGGAATCTCTAGAGCCTCATCTAGGCAAGGAAGTTTCGGAGAGCAATTGGAAGATGCTCCCGGCCTGGGAACTGGTTTACCAGGAGGAAGGCCTGATCCATGAGATCTATGAAAGGATTGTGGAATACAGGGATCAGTACTCCGCATCCCGGATCATGGATGCATTGGACCGGCACGATCGTGTATTCGTCATGAAGGGTGCCGATCATATCCCTGGGCAGCGCCGCCGGCTCGAGGAGTACTTCGACACGTTGAACGATCAGTAGTCCGCCCTGCGCTGCTCCGGGTACTGCGCATGAAGCTGCCCCCGGCGAGCAGGGGCAGATAGACGGTGTCAAAGCTGATATACCGCTAGTAAGGGGGGGGATGGCAGCACAATCTGCTGCCGAAATCATGAAAGTATTCGATGCACATATTCATTTTGGTCTTTGGGAGCGTGGTGCAGAACGAAAGGATGTGCGGGGGTGGATAGACAATTTGGCGGCGACGGCGGACGAGGCTGGTGTCGTCAAGATTGCCCTGCTGGGTTGGCCGGGGCCCGGCAACCAGTTGGTCGTTGAGGCGCTGGAACAGTATCCGGATCTGTTTCACGGCATGGCCATGCTGGACATGGATGAAGACAACCCCCGGGTTGTGCAAGAGTATTATCAGCAGGGATTTTCCGGCCTCAAGATGATAAATCCCCGCCGCAACTACGATGATCCTTCGTATTTTGGTTTCTACGAAAAGGCAGAAGCTTTGGGGATGCCTATTCTCTTCCACACAGGTATCATGGGCGGTCCAGTGGATTATCTGATGGGCGGCACCGAAGATGCGTGGAAAGCCATTCCCCGCGGCGAAGAAGAAGAACAGTTGGTGCGCCGGTTAAAGGATCGGGCTGTGCTCCATGGCTACGGGCGCTCATCGGCGCGCATGCAGCCGATTTACCTGGACACCATTGGCATGTATTTTCCCAAGCTGCACATGATCGGAGCCCATCTGGGCTGGCCCGATTATATGACAGCCTGTGCCATTGCCCGCTGGCGGCCGCGCTTGTTCTTCGACATTTCCGGGGGCGATGTGGTGCAGAGACACATTGTCGAAGGGGGTTACATCAAAAAGGAAATTTCCGTGGGCAAGCTGGTCTACGGTTCTGACTGTGACCTGCAGCGCCTAAAGAGCGATATCCAGGGTTGGAAAGAGGTCTTTGACCAGATGGGTTTGTCGGATGAAGAACAGCACCGGATCTTCTACGGAAATGCCGCCAAGATATTCGGGGTGGAAGATGGGGGAACCGGCTGTTGATGAGGACGCTTAAAGGAGTTAAGGGAAGAAGAGCCCCGCAGTATCATACTGCGGGGCTCTGCACTGTACCGGAAACAATTCGATGCCTATTCTATTCGGTCATATAATATTGGGCGGGCATGGTAATGGCCGGATAGGCCATGATCCACGGGTGAACGAAACCGCCTAATTCAAGGTCGTCACCATCCGGTACGTTGTGCATGTCGTCGCTGACAATCACCGGTACCGGGAAGTCTTTGATGGTACCGATAAAGAACGGCCCTTCTTCGATGTGAATGCGCATGATGTCAAAGGCATGCTCATCACGCTTTTCTTCATCGGGTTCGACCCGGGCTTGATCGTAGATCCGCTGCAGACGGCGGACTGGGTCGTCGTCGTCTGGCTGTTTTCTAGCCGGCGAACGGTCGCGCGGATCGAGATCATCCTCATCATGGGCCGTCGATGCCTGCTCTTCCATATACCAAGCGCCGTAGAGCGGGGCCCAGCGGCTCAGATCCACGGGGACAACCCACTGGGGGAATACCCAGAAGTTCGGCCCGTCACTGATACCGAACTGATACCAATCAAATTCGGCGGTGCTGACCATGACTTCCAAGGCAGCTCCATCAGTTGGGTTGAGAACGACGTCAATGCCAATCTCTTCCCAGTCCGACGCGACCATTTCGATGGTGCGGATTATGCGATCGGTTTCTTCGGCATCGTAATCAATGCGGATCTGCAGTTCCTCGCCATCGGGCATCTGGCGCCAGCCGTCCTCGTTTTGATCCACAACCCCGATTTCGTCCAACAGTGCCTGGGCTTTTTCCGGGTCGTGTTCCACGTAGGCATCGCGCCATTGCTCATACAGTTCCTGTCCGGTGTCTGTTCGATGAAACTCAATGGTGTTGGGACTCAGGGTGCCCGTTGTCGGCGTTCCCATGCCAAAGAACAGCATGTCCTGGATCCGTTCCCGGTCCATGGCATGGGACATGGCTCGACGAAACTCCGGTGTACGGTAGAGCTCTCGCTTGTCTTCATCGGGATGGTTCCAGTTGGGATAGAGGTTGACGCCGGTCCCGGAACCACTGTCCCATTCTTTCATGGTATAGCCGCCGCGCTCTTGGGCATCAATTAACATGCTGAAATCGGTCATTTCTGCGTAAGGGCGCAGGTTCATGTGGGCGTCGCCTTCCATCCAGCGCAGAAGGACCACTTCGCGGTCTTCCAAATATTCCACGACCATGCTGTCAATATAGGGCAATTGGTTGCCCTCAGTATCTACGGCATAGAAATAGGGATTGCGCTGTAACTCTAGCCGTTCACCGGGAGCATGGTCCACCGGCATCCATTCGGACAGCACCGGCATTCCCGGGTTGATGTGCCATTCTTGACGCTCATGAAGTTCTTCCATGTCGTCGTACTCATCGGTAAAGTCCGGATGGTATTGGGTTAGATAGTGTTTGGGGGCAATCATTCTCTCTCCATGGCCGGCATTCGGCCACATGGCCAAGCGTTCCGGCAACAGAGGCGCCGGTGCTGCGTATTCGATCTCGATGGTATAGTCGTCTACCGCTGTGACCTCAGCAGGCTCCCCTTCCACGGCAAAGATGTCCGGGACAGGGTCTTCGTGTTCTTCGTGGAGTACCATTTCTTCCCACCAGAACATAAAGTCTGCCGTGGTCAGCGGCTCGCCGTCGGACCATCTGACACCTTCGCGAAGATGCAGCGTCCAGACGGTGGCCTCTTCGTTGCTTTCCCAATCAGCGACCCAGTTCGGTTCGATCCCCAAACCATCATCGACCCAGCGAACGGGCGAATGGCCATACATCTTCATGATGGTCCAGTCGAACGTGTCATCGAGCGTAAACCGATACCAAGTGCCGCCATATTCTCCCACTTCATGCACGGGCTCAACTACCAACGGTTCTTCTGGCAGGCGTTCCGCCACCGGCGGCAGTTCACCTTGGTCTACCAAATCACCGAGCATGGGTGCTTCACCGTAGTCGGCGTCTGCGGCTCCGGGCACTGTTAATATCAAAGCGACAGCAGTAAAGGCATATAGCAGGATATGCGTCTTTCTGTTCATGTACAAGCCCTCCCCGTTGATGTTTGCAGCAGCCGGCGGCTGCCGTGTGCGCTTACGTCAATAGGAGCCATAGATGTCGCAGTTCTGTGTCGAGAGCTGTTCCTTGCATCATGCCTGTGTTGTCAAGACGGTCTGTCCACAATCCCATATACCACCTCCCTATGCAGGCTTTCACGGTGTACAGCCAGCATGATGCCTGTACGCCGGGCGCAAAAAAACTCTACGATTGTAACGCGAGTGTATCAAACGGTTCCCTTTGCCATCAACCGGAGACACATTCAACTATCCGCTGCCTATGGGAGTCAGCTGTGTGTGGTTAGAATAGAGACTGCGTCTCGCAGAAATGCGCGGCGGTCGCGTTTCCATGGCAGCAGTTCGTTCTAGTGTCTGCTTTGGGTCACAAAATAAGGGCTCTGCATAATGCAGAGCCCTTGGCTAGAAAAGCGGAGCAGTGTTCTATTCTATTCCGAGATATAGTATTGGGCCGGCATGGTGATGGCGGGATAGGTCATGATCCAGGGATGGACAAAGCCGCCTAAGGCTAAATCCTCGCCCCTGGGAACATTGTGCATTCTGTTGCTGACAATGACCGGAACCGGGAAGTTCTTAATGGTCCCGATGAAAAACGGCCCGTCTTCGATGTGGATCCGCATAATGTCGAAGGCGTGTTCGTCCCGCTTTGCTTCATCGGGTTCCACCCGTGCCCGGTCGTAAATCCGCTGCAGGCGGCGGACTGGGTCATCTTCGTCGGGCTGTTCCCGGGGCGGCGTGCGATCCCGGGGATCCCGATCCAGTTGCTCGCCGGCGGTACTGGCCTGCTCTGCGGCGTACCAGGAGCCATACAGCGGTGCCCAGCGGCTGAGATCGATGGGTACGTACCACTGCGGGAATACCCAGAAGTTCGGGCCGTCACTGACGCCGAACTGGTACCAGTCAAATTCAGCGTTGGTGACCATGACCTCTAACGCCGCCCCATCCATGGGATTGAGGTTCACGTTGATGCCAATGTCTTCCCAGTCCGCCGCGACCATTTCAATGGTCTGAATAATGCGAGTGGTTTCGTCGGCGTTGTAATCGATGCGAATGGTCAGTTCACTGCCGTCAGGCATCTGGCGCCAGCCGTCTCCGTTTTCGTCTACAACACCAATCTCGTCCAACAAGGCCTCGGCGCCTTCCGGATCAAAGTCAACATAACCGTCACGCAGTTGTTCATACAGCTCGCGGCCAGTTTCCGTACGGTGGAACTCAATGGTATTGGGGCTTAAGGTACCGGTAGTCGGTTTGCCCGTTCCGAAGAACAGCATGTCCTGGATGCGCTGGCGGTTCATGGCCAAGGACATGGCCCGGCGAAATGCCGGCGTGCGGTACAATTCCTTCTTATCCTCGTCGGGGTGGTTCCAGTTAGGATAGAGGTTAACACCGGTTCCCGACCCGCTGTCCCATTGATATACTTCATAATCGCCCTGTTCCTGGGCATCAATGAGGATGGCGAGGTCGGTCAGCTCTGCATACGGACGCAGGTTGAAGTCTGCGGCACCGTCCATCCAGCGCAGGATAACGACTTCTCTGTCTTCGACGTACTCTATCACAACACGGTCAATATAGGGAAGCTGGTTGCCTTCGGTGTCAATGGCGTAGAAATACGGATTTCTTTCCAGCTCCAATCGCTCACCCACTTCGTGGGCGACCGGCATCCACTCGGCGAGAACAGGCATGCCTGGGTTTAGCTGCCACTCCTGCCGCTCGTGAAGCTCTTCCATGTCGTCGTAGTCGTCAGAATACCGCGGATGGTACTGGATGAGATAATGCTTCGGTGCAATCAGCCGTTCGGCGATTCCAGCATTGGGCCACATGGCCAGGCGCTCGATGAGAAGCGGGGCCGGGGCTGCATAACTGATTTCCAACGTAAAGTCGTCGATGGCCCGGACTTCCGCTGGTTCACCTTCCACGGCAAACAGATCAGGAACGGGGTCTTCATGCTCTTCATCGAGAACCATGTCTTCCCACCAAAACATGAAGTCTGCCGTGGTCAGGGGCTCGCCGTCGGACCACTTGACGCCTTCACGCAGATACAGTGTCCAGACAGTGGCATCTTCGTTGCTTTCCCAATCAACGACCCAGTTCGGTTCGATTCCCAATCCATCATCAACCCAGCGAACCGGCGAATGGCCGTAGACTTTCATGATGAAATGGGAAAAGCTTTCGGAAATCGTCAGGTTGTACCAGGTGCCGCCATATTCACCGATTTCCCGCAGCGGCTCCACAACCAACGGTTCCAAGGGAAGGCGTTCTTCAACCGGCGGCAGTTCGCCAAGTTCAACCAATTCCTGGAGCATGGGTGATTCGTTGAATGCGGAGAAGGCACCGCTTGCGCTGAGAAGCAGAACCAAGGCAGCAGCCAACAAACCGCTTCCTACTGACTTCATACGACAAAACCTCCTATCTAAGATACGTAAGGCATTTCCCGAACTCTTTCCCTGTCTGCAGTCATGTCTTCTCTGCAAAAGCGGTTCTCTTGCCACCTCCCTTCCATGGAATGCGGTCCACGATGCCAAAGCGGTCAGCCTTGGGCAGTGGCGGGCAGCACGGCGGCAATGGGACCGCATTCGGTGCTCATAAACCGGCATGCCGTACGCCGCGAAACCTAAGCGTGGGTGGTCCTCTTGATGAGACACAGCAGGTCTTTCCAAAAATATTCCTTCAATTCGTTGATTTCCACGCTTGGCTATGAAATCCTGCCGATTAATGATAATAAAAAATGTAGTCTGCAGGCAGGGCTCAATAAGATAGAAAAGTTGGACATTACTCGCTGCGGGTAATCCTATTGTGGGGAGTCTAAAAGGCCGAGAACCAGGTGAGTACACCTGGTTCTCCGCTGCCTGATGCATGAAATGCCGACGCAAGCGTACGCAACAAATCTGCTAGGAAAGTTCTTGAAATACGCGTCCGCTCCCGCTGTTGAAGCTGATCGTGGCTCTGGCCCCGAGGATGTATGTCAGCTGCGGGGGCAGGTGGCCTAGGTCTGCATCGTAGATGACTGGAAACGGAAGGTCGGACAGGGCTTTGGACAGGGCATCGGTGAAACTGAAGTCTGTTTCCTGGGCAATACCTGCAGGACGTCCCACAACCATTCCGCTGCAATATTGAAACCAACCGGCGTGGCGCAGCTGCCACAGTGTGCGGTAGATGTCGGGAGGCTGCATTTCGCAGGACTCCCACAGCCACACGATGCCATCATCGCGATAGCGGTCCAGCCACTGCGGAACGAGGGCAAAGGGTGTTCCGGCCAGTTTGCAGAGAACGTCCAAACAACCCCCAATCAGACGTCCGCTGAACTTGAGCTGGCTTTCACCAGACAGGGTCTTCCATACTACTGGGTGCGTAAGCCGATAACCAGAAAACACACCGGCCTCCAGTTCGGGCCACTCCGCCTGGTACTGTTCTAAGCTTTCTTGTACCACGCTGTCTTCCTTCTTGGAGCCGAGAATTCCCAGGGCCCGCAGAACCGAAGGATCCATGGTGTCCATTCCGAAATCCAGGAAATTCGGTCCGTGGGCAGAGGCAAGATTTCCGTTGATCGTCAGAAAAAACAACAGCGTACTGATGTCAGAATAACCCATGATCCATTTTCCAGGCATAGAGCGAATCGCGTCCATATCGAGGCAGGGGAGCATGTCGCACAAAAATTCACCGCCCCAAGGGGGAATAATGGCTTTGACCTTAGGGTTTGTGAATAGGTCCATGAACTCCTCGGCCCGGGTATGCCCATCGGCACTGACATGTTGGTGGCTGCTGCGTACCGATGGGGTCTCTAAAATCCGATAGCCCATTTTTTCCAAATTATCCTCCGCTTTATCCAGCTTGTCTGTGAACGGAACCTGTACACCCGACGAAGGGGCACAGATTCCAATGGTCGTACCCGGACGCAGAGGGGGCGGATAACGCATGGCGTCTACCCCTTTCCACAGAGTCTTGCATCATGGCCGGAGTGTTCGGCACCAGGATGGTGTTGGTGTGCAGGGGGCCGCAGCAGGTGCCCGGCCTAGAACACACTGTGCTCCTTAGAGCAGCTGACAGAGTGTTAAGCGAGGGTCACTCCTGAAAAGGTTTCCAGTGCTTCCATACTCACTTTCACCGATTGTATCTCGCCTAGCTGACTGTGGTCCTGCTCCAAAATGATATAGTCGAGATGGGGCGCCTGGGCAGCGGCGCCGACAATATCTTGAATCGGAAGTATGCCGGCGCCGATTTCCGTGAAGCACCGCGGATGGACGCTATTTGCAAAAACTTCCATATCGATCTCCTGTTTTGGATCGACGATGTCTTCGTATAAGATGAGCGGCTGGGGAGCATCTTGGGGAAAGTCCTTTTGATGCAGAAGAACCAGTCGATCCCGATGCTTCTCGATCAGTGCCCTCGGATCTTGCCCCCCTCGAAAGGCCCAATATGTGTCTAGTTCAAGAAAGACCAATTCCTGCTCGGTGTTCTCCAGCAGCAGATCATACACCGTGCGGCCGTCAAATTCCTGGAATTCATGGTAGTGATTGTGATAATAGAACTGCATGCCGTGTTCTCGGCAGAGTTCTCCCACTTGGTTGAAGGCATCCGCGGTCTGCATAACAAAATCGCGGTCGCCGTAAGGGAAGAAAACCATGGCGCAGCCGATGCGGTTGTTCCCCAATTCTCCGTGGTAGTCCAGCACCGGTTTCAACGCTTCCGCGCTCCAAGGGTGGACGTGACAGCCGACTATAGAAAGTCCTAGATCATCCAAACGCATCTTCATTTCCTTCGCCGAAAGGCCGAATCCGACACCGGGATCCGCCGAGGCGTTGTGGTTGGCGGCTTCAATGTATCGGCAGCCTGTATTTGCCACCTCTTTGAGCGTACCGCCAGGATCACGCTGCAGGGACTCGCGAACGGAGTAGAGTTGAAGGCCGACATGTAAGGCCATGGGCAACATCCTTTCGGTAATGGACTCATGCATTGCTGCATACTGCTTTTCTTCGAGCTTGGCTGGGAAAACCCTTCTATGCTGGAGAGGCCAGGATGTCTCCAGACGATTATGGCATCAGCTTTCAAAGCCAGCCAAATCACTGTGCATGTGCTGGTGAAGGACCTTGACAGGGGTTTTAAGGTGTCAGCCGGTGGCGATCCCTAGGAAACAGCGCGGCCTCACGGATATTCCTGCAACCGCACAGCAGCGCCGTCAGACGCTCAAGACCGATGGCAAGGCCTCCATGGGGAGGCATGCCGAAACGGAAAGCTTCCAAGTAATGCTGAAACCCCTGTGGGTCGAAGCCCCGCTGCTCCAGAGCAGCCTGCAGTTGACCACCGTCGTGGATGCGCTGGCCGCCAGTGGTTATTTCCATGCCTCGGAAAAGCAGATCGAAGCTGGCCGTTGTTCCGCCGGCCTTGGGCATGGTGTACATGGGTCGCTTTGCCTGCGGATAGTCGGTGACAAAGAGAAAGTCGCTCTGGAGCTCTTCGGCGGCATATTGGGAAAGCAGCCTCTCCCCTTTGGGATCCAGGTCGCCGTGTTGTCCAGCATAGTGGAAGCGCCGTTTTAGCAGGTCGGCCGCTTCGCTTAACGGTATTCTCGGTATCTTGGAGACCTCGGGCAGTTCAACCTGCAGCTGCTGCAGGGCTGGGGAGCTTTCCTGTGCAGCGCTGGCCAGCATGGAATGCAGGAGCCGCTCCTGCAGATCCATAATGTCGTGCTCATCACGGATGAAACCCATTTCCAGATCCAAACTGATGTATTCGTTCAGGTGCCGTGCCGTGTCATGTCTTTCGGCGCGGTAGACGGGGCCAACTTCATAGACCCTTTCATATCCAGCGCCCACCAGCATCTGTTTGTAGAACTGCGGACTTTGGGCCAGATAGGCCCGCTGTTCAAAATAGGGCAGGGAAAACAATTCCGTGCCGCCTTCGGTCCCGCTGGCCACCAGCTTGGGAGAAAAGACCTGGGTAAACCCTTCGCCGTCGAGAAATCGCTGGAACCCATGCACCAGGGCAGCTTGAATGCGGAAAATGGGCTGGATCCGGGTATGACGGAGGCTGACGCTGCGGTGGTTGAGCTGGGTATCCAAGCTAGCTTGTATGGTCGGGTTGTTGATGGAAAGGGGCAGTGGTTCGGCCCGGTTAATTAACTGCACAGATTCCGCGTGTACTTCGAATCCCCCTAGAGCCCGCTCTTCGGCGTGCACCAGCCCCTTCACCGCGATAACGCTTTCATTGGTGAACCGCCCGTGATCCAGCGTATCCGATTTCACCACAACCTGCACCCGTCCGGTCCGATCCCGGAGCATGAAGAAGTTTACCTGTCCCAGGCGTCTAATACGTTCGATCCATCCGCACAAATTGACCTGCTGTCCTTGCCATTGCCCGATGTCGGAAACACAGATGCGTACCATCGTCTTCACCCTTTCATGGTGAGAATAAAAAGACCCCGACGCCAATGCGCCAGGGACGAATAACCGCGGTGCCACCCTGCTTTACTCTTCCTAGGAGGTGAAACGCAAAAAAGCTTTCGTCCAGATTGGGACGAAAGCTTCCTTCGCGGTGCCACCCAAATTAACCCATGAAGAGTTATCTTTGTTCCCGGTAACGGGGGAAACCGGCATCCCTTTGATTCAGGACGCAGCTCCGAGGTGTTCTTCCATCCTCTGGATCCACCGGGCTTTCACCGGCCCCGGCTCGCTGTGGAATGCTTGGGAAGATGTACTCGTCTCTTCACAGCCGATTGCTCTAGTATTACTGCTTATTAAACCATGGAGCCTTCGGAGTGTCAAGCACATAATTTCTCAGCACTTTGCTAACAGTTCCAGTGCAGCGGCCGGCGCTATGCGTACCAGCCGTCGGGCAGAGCATCTCTTTCCTCGGCGAGCAGTTCCTTGATAATGGTATCGGCATCACTGATGCTGTTGACGATGGGATCGGTCAGCATAGCCCGCCGCAGCAGATCGTGATCGCATTGGACGATGGCTTCTACGGTCAACTCATGGGTGTCTAGTACCTGCATCTGCAGGGAGCGGAGTCCCCGGGGGAAGGAGGAGGCAGGCCTGGGCTTCGGGCCATCCATGTCAACGTCACAGAGCAGTTCCAAAAAGGCATCGTCAGGGAGATTGGGAACGGCACCGCGGTTGGCGGTATTGATATAGAAGGGCTGCTGTGATCCGCTCCACATGGCTTCGATAATGTCTGTGGCATGGTCGGGTTTGATCCTTTCCTGGAAGTCATCCATGGTCAGGTCGCCGCTGTTGAATCGGTCTACCTGTACCCACATTTCGTCATGGCGCTTCTGGCGTTCTTCCGCATCGAAGCTCACAACGGAACTGGGATGATCGGGCAGTACGCCTCGGCCTTGCCAGTAGGGAAGGTATTCTTTGGTGTGTCCCATGCAAGCAGGCCACTTGCCGAAAATGTCCCACAGCATCAGGCCGTAGGTTACGTTGAAGCGCGCCTTGGAGTGGCCTTCGTTTGTCTCCAGGGCGGCCCTTTCGGCCATGGTGCGCCGAAGCTTATCTTCGGCGTTCTGTCCATTGTAATGTATGTCCAGCAGCCACGTAAAATGGTTAACGCCGGCAATGGTCAGGTCCAACTTATCCGGGTCTTCGCCGCCCACTGCGTCCAGATAATTTCTGTGGACGTGGGGCATGTGCAGTCCGTCGCAGAGGGCGAATGTCTTGAGATTGGGGAATTGGCGCATGAGACCGATGCCGTTGACGGTGGTGGGGTTGATATAGTTGATCAGCCACGCGTCCGGGCACAGCTGTTCAACGTCCTTGGCCACTTCCAGAATGACGGGGAGTTCACGCATGGCCCGAAATATGCCTCCGGGACCGATGGTGTCGCCGGAGGGCATGGTTACACCGTATTTCTCAGAAATTCTGCAGTCGACGCCGCGAAAGTACACGCCGCGGTCGGCGAAGCTTAGGACCACAAAATCGGCGCCGGACAATCCCTCCCGCCGGTCCGTGGAACTTTCAATGGTCACCCCGCAGTCACTGTGCTCCACGGCCCGCTGGGCCAATGTGGTCATTTTCTGCAGCCGCTCGGCATGGGTGTCCACCAGCGACATCGTACCGCCTCGAAATACAGGGCTGTTGGTCATGGCCCAGATGAACTGGCGGCCAAAGAACATACTGCCTGCACCGATCAAAACGATTTTCGGTCCTGTCATCGATATAGGCTCCTTCCTTTATCGGCGCCGGGTCTTTGCCTACCGCGGTGCCGTTTTCCCATATTCATTATACGGAGACCCGCTGATTCCTGCAATGGCAGGGAGTCGGGCGTTGATGTCCAAAAGTCATATATAGAACCATTGTCCATTTGCGGGAAAGGGGATCTACTATGCAGGGACTAATGCTTTTGAACCAATTGGCCGATGAACTGCAGCTGCGGCTGGGAGCGTGCCACCGCCAGACCCATGATGGCCGCTGGGTGGAACGGAAAATCCACAGTGACTATGATCTGTGGCTGATTGATGAAGGCTCTGTAGATCTTGAGGTGGCTGGTGGTCAACAGCGGGCGAATGAGGGGGATCTGGTACTGTTCTACCCGGGAGTCTATTATACGGCCCGCGCGGGTTCCGAGCGTTGTAAGCTCATCTACGCGCATTTCCAGCTCTCCCTAGGTAACAACCGAGATATCCTGCGGCAGTTTCCCCTGATGGGGATCGTTCCCGGGTCGGCCGTACGACGTGAAATCGGGCACTTTCGAACCGTATTCTGGCAGTATCGCCGGCGGGAAGCAATGAGCTATCTAGCGCTCAAGGGTGAACTGCTGACCCTTTTGGCTGCGGTACTCAAGTATCACAGCCGCCAGCCGCGTCCAGCCCCGGAAACTCTGTCTCCCGGCGTCCAGCAGCTGGTGCGGCTGCAGCCGGTGCTTGGCCATGTGGAGCAAAACCTGCACAAAAGAATCCCAGTCAGGGAAATGGCGGACCTAGCGGACATGTCGGAGAAATATTTCCTATCCTATTTCAAGAAAGCCTTGGGAATAACCCCGGGACAGTATGTCCTGCAGCGACGCATGGCCAAGGCCCGCGAGCATCTCTACCAGCGTCGCTTCTCCATTAAAGAATTGGCAGCGCTGGTGGGCTATTCAGATAGCTATTCCTTCTCCAAGGCCTTCAAGAAACATCATAAACTGCCGCCTACCGATTTCTTGTAGATATGACATCTGTCATGGGCAGACGGTGATTTTCTGCACTGGCGGTGGCGGCCGGCGTTGTATATAGTGAAGTCGAAGCATGAAGCCCATGCCATATTTCCCATTAGGAGGACTGCACCTATGATCCATGTGAAGTACGCCGCCTTACCCCTGCTGTTGGCCGCACTCTTGAGCACGGCGGCCGGAGTCAGCGCCTGCAGTAGTTTCGCCGTGTACGCCGATGAGATCTACTATGGAATGAACTTCGATTTCGAACCGCACACCGATGTCCGCTTGGCCGTTAGGCCCCACAGTGACGGATATGTTTTCTTAGGCAGCTTCGAACATGAGGGGCAATGGCTGGACATGGCGGGAATGAACAGCCTGGGGCTGTTTGCCAATCTGCAGACGGTTCCGCCATTGGAGTTGGAGAATGCCGCCGGTGCCTCCATGATTCTGCCACAGCTTAAGGCCGTCAGTCTCCAGTCCGCCGGTCATCTAGCAGAAGTTTTGGATATACTCGGCGATGCTCGTTTAGTACATGTACCCGGCTTTCACCTGCACAGCCTCTATGCTGACATGTACGGAAGGGCTGCCGTCGTCGAAGCAGGGGCGGAGGAGAATTACATTGAAAAAATCGATGGACAATATATGGTGATGACCAATTTCAACCACAGCCGCCGCAGCGAGGAAGCCGGACTAGACGGTGCCGGCCTGGATCGCTTCCGTACTGCGGAGAAGATCATGGCGTCGGAATGGGACGGCTTTTCCTGGCAGACTGGAATGGACCTATTGGAGGTCGTCAGTCTGGGGGAAAAGACCAGGGTTTCGCTGGTCTTCAGGCCGGAGCAGAACACCGTGTACGCGGCGGTTGGGTCTGAGTTTGAGCGGATTTGGAAGTTGGATCTGGAACAGCAGACCATTGAGGGATACCGCGGGTTCGACGGCATCGTCGAAAAGGACATTCCCCGGCGAGGCATCAGAATCCAAGAACTCCTAGAACCCAATTAAGGCAAAAGCCAGGGACCGCCCGGAGCCACTCCGGCGGTCCCTGGGGCATGCTCCCAAAAAGGCGGACAGGACTCCACGCCTTAGCCGGGGAACCTACCAAAAACCATGTCTAAAGAAGAGCTCGGGCGGCAGCGCGGATCTGCTCGTCGTCGAGGCGATACAGCTGCAGTACAATGTTCTTGGATCGATCGACGGCAGGATATTCCCGCGGGTGATCGGCAATATGCTCCGCGAGATGCTGCAGGAGCCGTGTTTGCCCCTGGGCCCAGGGGGCGTTGGTCCCGAGGCCGCGGCTGACCATCGACAGCACCGGATCGAAGGGAATGCGTGCATGAAGCAGTTCTCCGAGACGGGCACGGTATTCCCCTGCCGCCACGATACTAGGCAGGCCGCGCCGCAGTCCAAACATCGCAGTGCCGATGAATCGCGCTATACTCTCCCGGCCGAGGGCAAAGCGTCCTTCATGCCGGGCGAAGGATGCTTCTAATTCCCGCTGGTAGCAGTGCTGCATAAACTGAACCTTCGGATTCCCAGGAAAGGGGCTGCGGGAGCACTCCTCCCAAACTGCTTCCAGAAAGCGGTGCTTCAGTATATGCAGCAGTGCCTCGCTGAAGAACACATCCAGAGGACGGTCATGGCTCTCTTCTATTTGCCGCCGCAGCTCCTCTTTCCATGTCTGTTTCCCGTCAGGATCGTGCAGCAGATGCCAGCCTTCGACGGCATGAGCCTTGTATCTGTCGCTGCAGCGGTAGACATAGCGCTCCTCTGTACCCGTCCAGCCCGCCGGAGAATTGCCGAAGTACTGCCAGACCCACGTCAGGTAACTGCGCTCCACATCCCGGGCCAACTCCCGATAGACGTAACGGCCAGGATTATAGCCTGGATTGATGAGATGATAGCGTTCGTTGGCAATAAAGGCGGCATAGGTCCCGTAGAAGCCTCTCTGATGGAAGAAGGGCTGAATATGAAGGCGGAAGTTCTTTTCATAGAACCGGCTGACCGAGCGCCAGTTCTTCTTTGAAGGGCGCAGAGGTATACGGCGCAGTTCCGGATAGTGGACGCCCAGCTGTAGCAGTACCTGCAGCAATGCGCGGCCATGCTGTCTGCGATTCCGGCGTCCGGTGGTCAGTACTTCACGGTAGATGGTTTCACTGAGCGTACGATAGCGCTGCAGCGCAGCGGTGAAATCTTCCAGTATATCCGCCTCTGCCTTCGCTTCCGCGTGCTGGGGATCACTGTTGAGCACTGCCTTCCATAGGACCAGTGCTTCCCGATGCAGGCCGGTCTCCCGCAGGGCCCGGGCCAGTTCAACGCGTCCTTGCACGCTTTTATGCCTCTGCAGATCGGCGATCCAGATTCGAAGCCGCTCTGCATCCTCGGTGATGGTACCCACCGCTTCATGTTGGTGCATGAGCCCGTGGTCCAGCTTCCAAAGCCGAAAAAAATCTTCATAACGCGCTCGCTGCAGGTGCAGCAGCCGCAATTCTCGGTTCGCGGTCAAAGCCAGGGGGTTTTCCTGCAGTGCATCTTGAAAATGGCCGCAGGCAGCGGCTATGCGGCCCGCGGCCAAGGCACACTGCCCCCTGGCCTCCTCGACCTGGGCGCGGTCGTGCCCTTCCACGGCCTTGGCATGGACGAAGTTCTCTTCAGCTTCCCGGTAGTGTTGACGGTGCAGATGAATTTTGCCCTGGTCGTAGTACAGGGCCCAGGCATGGGGATGCACAGTGACTCCCTGGCGCAGCGTCTCAAGACCCTTGTCCGCGTCCTCTGAGAACTGCCAGTGGAGGTGGGCCAAAAAACGAAAGGCTTCGGCGCTGGGATGTTCGGTGTTCACTGCCTCTTCGGCCGCCGAGACTGCCTGCGGGAGTTGGCGGTCAAAGAGGGCGTTTTTTGCTCGTTCCAGACTGTCCAAGGGCCTCACCTCCAATGACAGATGATTCGCTCCCAAAAGGCCAGTTTCCTTGTGCAATCGGATGTGCGCCCGAACTTTACCAAGCTCGGCGCAAAGCCCCTTCCTTTGGGTATGGGGATATAAGCCGAACGCTTGTTTGACTGATAGGGTCGTGTGCTGTATAATGTAAATATGGAATATTAGACCAACAAGAATATCGTTTATTCCTGTAAGCAACACGTTGTTTGGTGTCTTGGGTATCAATGAAAAGTCCTGAAAGATGACGCAGAGTAGCGACGAAAGGAGCTGGTTCACGAGGTTTGCGTCAAGCAGAAGGTATTGAACTCCAAGTTATGCCTGACCATGTACATTTGTTGGTTGAGATTGACCCTCAACATGGCATACATCGACTGGTGAAAGAAAATAAAGGATTTTCTTCAAGGGTTCTTCGCTCAGAGTTTAGACAGCTAACCACTAGACTACCTACTCTTTGGACTAACAGGTATTTTTCAACTGGCAACGATGTCCAATCCCCAGAGTTTTTTAAGCATGGCCAAAACGAGATTGCCCAATTGAATAGGGAACTGTCTAGGAAACAACAAGGGTCTAACCACTACAGACAAGCCAAAAAACGATTGGCGAAGGCCCACAAGCGTTTGACTGATAAGAGGCGGGATTTCCATTTCAAGCTGTCTTTACGTTTGGCTGGTGAATATGCAATAATTTGTATCGAGGACTTGAATATCAAGAATATGCAAAGACGATGGGGCAAAAAGATAAGCGATTTGAGCCATAGCAGCTTTGTAAATATCCTCCAATACCAATGCGCAAAAACAGGTTCCACTGTTGTAAAAAGTCCACAATTCTATCCGTCAAGCAAAACCTGCTCTGTCTGTGAGCATGTCTACGAAGAATTAACACTTTAGGATAGACAATGGATGTGTCCGCATTGTGGTGGCTTGCATCATAGAGATAGAAATGCGGCGGTAAATATACACAGAGTTGGGGCATCAACTCTTGGGGTAGAAACTGTAAGACCTGCATCGGCAGGCTAGTTTTGTTTGATACCAGAATCC
>PUOC01000030.1 GCA_003551965.1 Clostridiales bacterium
CAGAGGAGGCAGTAAAGCAAAAGAAACATCTTATGCAGAAAGATTGCGGGAAGAAACAACGGTGGTAAGTGCACAAAAACAACACCCTAATATATTCTATTATGATGTGGGAAAGGGAGATAGGACGAAACACAATGCTCCATTCCCTGAGCAACTTGCAAATGACCATATTCTTTCTTGGAGCAATGAGGTGGATTTAGTTTATGACCCATTTATGGGTTCTGGGACAACTGCAAAGATGGCTATCCTAAACAAGCGTAATTGGATAGGCAGTGAAATAAGCGAAGAATACTGCGAGATAGCCAGAGAGCGAATAAATGAAAATCCAACAAAACCAAAAGAAATCGGTTAAAATCACTTGCTTTTTAACCCAAAATGTAGTATATTGGAGGTATGAAAAATGGGTAAATACAAACCCGACACGCCTCGGAATTTGGACGAGGCTATAATGGAGATTAAGGCGGCAAGCAGAGAACATGCAGAGGCTGGGGCTGCTGATATTTGCTTAGGCTTAAACTTTGCTCTGGGCGTGCTGGATGACTTAAAAAGAAACAGTAAAGGAGCGCATAATGTTAATTACTGCGCATGAAATTTACATTGGGCATCGCCGAGGTCTTGGCTTTACAACTGTAAAGTCAAATCAGGAGCCGTCATAACCGGCGGCTCCGGCCTTTAAGGAGAAATAACGATGCTTGAACTACTAAAAACACTGGCTCGGCTGTTCAAAAAGCTCTTCTCGGAGTTCGGCACAGTCGAGGGCAGGCAACGCCGAGACGACTACGACAGACGGCAAAAGCTAAAGGAGCTTGACGATGAAATACGAAAGCTGCGGAAAGACATGGAGGACGCCGTTCTTAGCGGCGATAATGACGACTTTAACCGTCTTCACGGGATGCTGGAGTACAAACTTAGAGAGAGGGCTGATTTATGACTCCGACAAACACTACCTTATCCGGCCCGGGGATGAGCTATGGCGTGACGGTGAGCTTAAAGAACAGTTTGAGTATCACTACGTAGCCGTACCCGTGAGGCGGTATTTTGATCTGTTAGACTACGAACACCAAACCCTGATATTGAAAGAAGAATTACAATGAGCGGCCTGTCATTCCTCCGGCCATTGTGCCGGGTCTGCGATTGAATCCCACCTGAGGGAGGATTCTTTGCCGCATGGTTCTTTGGGCGGCGCCTAAACGTCCGGGACCTTCTCCAGAGGGGGACATCATACCGAATTGGGTCTGAGGGGTCTGGCCCCCCGTCATGAACTGACGGAGCGCCGAAGGGTCGTAGTCCAGTTCCCTTGCGAACTGGTTCAGTCGCGCGGCGTGTACGATGTGCTCGAACAACTCCCGGTCGTCTTTCCTGAATCCCTGGAGGCTGCGCTGGATGCGGGACATTTCCTTGCGGTCCTGCACCGCCCGGACGTCGGACTCCTTGACCTGAAGTTCACCCAACTCGGGGTAGCGTCGGGAGAAGGCTTCCTTGATGGATTTGGCCCGCTCAAGATTGTTGTTGGTAAGGGCCTCCAGGTAATCCCGCCGGTATGCCCGAATCTGGTCCCGCTGCCGCAGCAGATACTGGGTCATATCCCGCTCCGCCGTAGCTTGTGCGGTGGGTATTCCCAACCCCCTTAATGCCATTTGGAGGGGGCTGGACGTCCCGATAAGAGACCCATCCTGATTATAGAGGGGGATGTGTCCTTCCTCGGTGCGTCGGTCGTAGTCGGCAAACCGTGGGTGGAAGGTCTGATACATTCTCCGCAGTCCCAGGCCGCCGGGGGACGCAAGGGCAAGAGCTGAACCCGCCTGGCGGATGTCACCCTGGTGGAGGGCCTGTATTGTGCCGCCCACTGCCGACGCAAAGGGCGGAACCAGAGGAAACGGGTAGAAGGGTGAACCGGGGAATACCGGACTGGGGATCGCCTCGGCGGTCATGGCGCGAGAGGGGTCGTACCCCAGTAACTGTCGTCCTCCGATTACCATTCCCGCTGATATGCCCAGGGCACGGGACAGGACGCCCAGGGACATTTTACTGGGGTCGTCGCCCGCACGCAGGGAAGCGTGAAGGAACTCAAAGTGCCGCAGCGGAAAATGGGTAAACTGGCGGAGGGGAGCCCACATCCCCCTGGTCAGGTTGGGCATACCCAGGATTCCGCCGGGGAACTGAGTATGACGCACCAACTGAGTTGCGATGTCTCCGGCCTGTTCGGGGCTGACTCCCTCGGAGAGGGCTTTGGAGCGTCCGCTGTAGAAGGTCCACAGGCGGTTGAACTTCTCGGAGGCTGCATGCGGGGAAATCATCAGTTGCTTGAACTTGTCGAAGGCTCCCACCACCTTGTGGCCTGCATGACGTCCTTCTTTGGCTATGTCGCCGACGGCCATGGCGTGGGTGATTTTCTCGTATCCGAACTTCTGCTGGTACTCGGGGAAGGCCTTAGCGAATGCTCCCTCCCGACCGTGCCTGGCCACCTCGTGGAAGTATTGATTGAATCGGTTGAACACCTCTGACAGTCCCTTCATCATTCCCCCCGGTCCTACCATGGGCAGGGTGGTGACGATAGGCTGGTGGATATTCTTGAAGGGAGGACTGAGGTTAGGAAACCCCAACGCACCTGTATAGAACAGACCACTGACGAACCCCCCCAGAGAAGCATCCGAAAGGGTGGTTCGCGTCGGGTCGAATTTGTCCTGGAGCCACTTGAGACTGCGGTCCGGCAGCATCTTCCCGGCTACGTCCGAGTGCAGATACTCATGGATGGCCGCCATCCGATTCTTCAGTCTGATGGACCGATGGACTTCCTTGGGGTGGCGCAGTCCGGCCATTTGTTTCATGAGAGGGTCGTACTGCTGTTTCTGCCAGGCGCTGCCGAACTTCTCTACGATTGCGTTGGCCTTGGGGCCCATTCCCGTACCCCACCACCCATAGGTGGTGGACATACTGCGTACGTAGGCGGGAATGGAATCGAGGAAGTCTGCACTGTAGCGGCCAGCCGGTCCAATAGCCGTAGCCATCTGATTGATAAGGCCGCCTGCGTCCCCCTGGGGGATGCTCTGGATTATTTCGTGCGATATGGTGTCGGACGCCCCGGCGTCAATCCCGAACTTACTGGTCAGATACCTCCTCAGTGTCTTGTATGCCCGGTCAGTAGCGTCCTGCTCCATCTGGCTGGTGTCTATCCCCCTGGCTTTCTGGGTTGCTATGCGGGACATCTGCCCCTGATAGCCGTGAACCACCTTAGTGAGGGCGTTGCGGATGTTCCGGGATTCAGCCTGATCTATTACTCCTCCGGGTTGAAACGCCTGTCGTACTTCGGGCCGCAGCAGATCCTGAGCACTCTCGATATCCCTCCACAGGGGCAGGGAGTGTCCGGTGCGGGCCTTGACGTGAGGACTAATGGGCCCACCGTGGGCCACCTGAGACATAAGCTTCGAGGCCATATGGGGAGCCTGGTCGCTCTTGTGCTGACGGAGGAGGGTTCCAATAGGACTCTCAACGCTGCGACGAGGAAAGTAACCGTCTTTTACGAGGGTCCATCCTTTTTGGAATATATTCTTAGAGGCCGCCCCCTGGTAGGTTTTGTCAGCCTTCTCAAACCACTGCAATACTTCCTGGTCCAGCCCTCTGAGTTTGTCGGACAGGGAACGCAGCTCGGGGGTCATTTGTGTCGGGAGGTTGGGAGCCAGGGGTTGTTGTCCGGTGTAGTGCCCCCAATGCTGAATAAGGGGGGATTTCCCGGCCGGACGGTGGTAGTTCTCCAGGTACATGTAGACCTTAGCGCGGTCCCGTTTGCTGAGTGCCTTGCCTGTTTTGGCGGTGTAGGACTTCAGGATGCCGGTGTATTTCTCTCCGAAGCTGTGGAGGAATTTGTTGGTGGCCTCCGTGGACCCTATCATGTACTCCCAGAACCCGTGGGGAAACAGATTCCGATAAGCATTCAGGGGTGATACCAACTTACCCATTGTCTCTCCAATGTCGGACATGTGCTTACTGCCCTTCATTTTCAACAGGGCCATATTAGATAGGTTGGCTACTTTGCCCCAGGGACCCAGACTCATAGCCACCGACAGCATAATAAAAGGGTTGGTGGCCAGGTCCCCCGCCGTCTTCATAACGGGGTTGTCGGAGTCTATAAACTTCTGCCGCAGGGATTTCATTTCCGAAGGGGACAGTTGCATGGGTGCGAAGATGGAGCGTACAGCCGCTGAGGGGTTGAACTCCAGGAGGTTGGCCAGTGCGATGGAGGGCCTCTCGTACAGGCTGATAGGGAAATCCGCTACGTCCTCATCGTCGGCACGGTCCCAGTAAGGAACATCCCGAAGAAAGTCACTGCCCCGAATGATAGACATGGGGATTATCCTCCGCCGCCGCCGATGGTTATCTCACCGGGAACCGGAGGAGGCGCCATTCCCATACTCTGAGCCAACATGTGCTGTGCCCCGGCCATCCTCGCCTGAGCGGTGGGCATCATCATCTGATGAAACGCCATATCCCCCGTAAGCTGCCCCATACCGCCCATCTGCTGGGCCTGGGACTCCATCATTCTGGTTTCCTGCAGGCCGCCCATAATCTGTTGCAGGGCGTGAACTCCTAACATAGGAAGCCCGTATCGCAACAGGGTGCCTCCCCATCCCCCCATCGCCCCCTTTGCAGTTGCGGTGCCAGGTGCGGCGGGCCCTACTTTGGGTACGGCTGCCAGTTTACCTCCGCCTGCCTTCTGCATAAATTCTCTTCTGCCTAAGGTCCCGGGCAGCTCAGTACGGAGGGGCCCTCTTGTGGGGGTGCCCATCATCCCACCCTGGACTCCGCCCATCGCCCCCTTGGCACTGGGTGGTTCGGCCAGGCGAGCTATCTTCTTAGCACTGGCAGTCAGAGCCGCCCCCTTCAAGCGGGGGTTCATAGCTCTTAGTGCTTCTTTTATTGCTTCGGTTACTTTTTGTGACATGGGTTACTCCTTAGTACAGTGACATTGGGGATATTTCTCCGCCGCCGCCGCCTCCTGCACCTCCCATAGGTCCTGCTACCGGACCGCCGGGGCCCTGCATGGCCATCATAGCCAGTTGCATGAGCATATTCATACGCTGGGCTTCGCGTCCCTCGGCACGGTCCGCCGCTCGGATGTCTCGCGCTTCGTCCATCTGTTCGTCGGCCATAGCCATCTGTTGTTCGTAAGCCCTTGCCATTGCTTCGGCCTGAGACTGGGCTTCCTCGGTCTGCAGGCCCATCTGAGCGGCCATCAATTCCAATTCGGCCTGACCTCTTCCGGTCGCCAGGTCTATGAGGGAGGGACTGGCCATACCACCGGCTACCGCTGCCGGTCCTATCCAGCTCTTCCCGCCACCTCCCGTCAGACCGAGTTTGGCTGCGGCTCCTTTAGCTGCCGGCCATAATCCTGCTAATACTGGTGCTGCCATGATTGTGCTCCTTTATTCTTCCAGTTGTGAGGGGGCGGGGATTTCGTGGTGCCGTCCCCAGATGTCCTCGGCCCCGGCTCTGAGTGCTTCGACGTCCTCGGCCTCAAAGTCCCGACCCTCGGTGAGTCCCTGAGCGGTGAGGAATTCATTCCATTGCTGGCCTCGGGTCTGCAGGGAGAATTTTATTTGTTCGAGAATGGGTCCGAAGTCTTCACGCTGACGGAAGTGCTCCGGTATCTGCTCCATCTTATTTATTACGTATTCACGGATGTCGGCATCATTAACCAGGAGAGCTTCCATCGGACGTTCGGCCATTCGCTGCCAGGCCTTCCTGCGGGCCTCCTCAGGACCCATTGGAGAGTTGTCGGCAATAACGTTCCACACCGGTTTGTACTTGCCGTCTGAAACGCTCCTGATACGTTGTCCGAGCCTCTGTCTGACCTGATCAAGGGTTCGCGCCTGGTTCTGCATATTCTCCTTGAGGTAGGCCATACGCTGTTCCTCCGTGAGTTCTCCCCTGGCTCGTGCCCACCAGCCCCTTTTATCGTCCGGGACCTTAATATCCCCGGCACGCTGCTCAAGATACTGCTGTGCTTCTTCCAGAGTGGCATACAGGGAAAGAAGCTGTCCCGTTCCTATCCGTCCTTCTTCGATATACGCCCCGATTATCCTGAGGTCGGGATTACCGTGGTCGTCGGTAAGGTCTACCATGGAGAGTTGCCCTTCGGTGTTTCGGCTGACCAGATCATTAACGGTCTGATTGACTACCCCTACTCCACCGGGGTGTTCGGAGCGGCCCCTCTCTTTGAGAATGTCCACGTCGGCAGGACCGACGTTACCCAGATAGTTCTCAAGGGTACGCCGGGTATCCTCACGGAAGTCCATATACTGGGACCTCTGGGTATCGAATTGACTTCCCATTTCCCGGGCTCTTTCTACGACACGGTCAGCGTCTGCGCCAAGCTGATTTATTTCCCGCATCAGACCGGCTGTCTTCTTGGCCTGCAAGCCCCCCTGGATTTCCTGGATCAGGCGGTTGAAGTTCTCGGCTTCGGTAACCCGCTTTTGCATCTGTTCGGCGTACTCACGCTCATCAGCCATCCGAGCACGCTCAAGTCCATCATGAGCCTCCATCATCTTTTTTTCACCCTCCACCTGCATGGCGGCCATTGCCTTGTCGTGTTTGCGGGCGGTGTCGGCCTCCTGCCTCATCCACTGCTGCTGTTCTTCCTGCATCTCTCGTTCGGCTGCCTGGGCGTCGATGCGCTGCTGTTCCAACTGGCCCCTCTGTTGGAGCTCTCTTTCCTGCAGGGATATCTGCTCCCGGCCCATCTCTCGCTGCTGGGCGAGCTGCCGTTCATCGACTTCGGCTGACCTTGCGGCTTGTCGGGCCATTTCGTCCTGCTGGCGTCGAGCCGCTATTGCCTGTTGTATGGGTGAACCCCCTGCTTGTTGGGCTGCTCCACCGCCGTAAACCACGCCCCCTGCTCCCTGGGGTCCCTTTGGTCTTTGTGTTCTCTGTGGCATCATATCACCTTAATATAATATACTTTCTGTTGTCAGGCTGCCGGGGCCGGGCCGTACCCGCCGTAGATGGCTCCACCCCTGCGTTGCTGGTCTTCGATTATGGCTGCCAGGTCGTTAAAGAGGGGGGAGGCCAGCATAGCGAAGTCCGGTGAGGCGGTAAGCCAGGAGGCAAAGTTTTCCATACCGGCAGTCTTGAGCCTCTCGATGGTCATCAGGGACTCAGTGAACTGTAGTTCGGCAGTCGCCGACTCTCGGGCTGCCGCAGCCATCATCTCCAGGTGCGCCTTTTCGTGGTACTGTTCGTACATCGCCATTTGCGGGGCTACGTCCGCTGCCAGTCCAGCCGCACCCAGCCCTATCTGAGCCGCCTGAGCGATGGCCTGGTCACCTCGCTGCCGTGAGACTTCCCGGGCCTGCACCATAAACTCGTGAGACCTTGCGATACTCTGATTCTGAGCATCCCGCAGCTGTGCGTACCCCACGTGAATGTTAGAGGTGGCATTGGCAAGGGAGGCCTGTTTAGCCTGCTGGAACTGACGGTATTCGGCACTGTCCCGTCCGTACCTCCTCAGTATGTCGTTTTCACCCTGACGCATCTGCCCCAGGGCACCCTGCACCGCCGCCTGGATGTCGTGAGCCTTAGCAAACGCCAGGTCGTCTTCCATCTTCACCAGATGGTCCTGGAGGCCCTCCATCTGACGCTCGAAGGCTTCATCGCCTGCCGCCGTCCGGTCCACAATATGCCGGGAAAGTGCGTTTATCTGGTCTATGTGATGGTCTATCTGACCCATTACTTCTGCCGTTCGGTTGCGTGCGGCCTCAACGTACTCATCTCCCTGTGCGATTACCTGGTCCCAGGCTGCGGCACTGCCGTCTCTGGAGGCCCGCATCTCCTCTGCCAGTCCCGTCAGATTCCTTATCTGGTCCTCGGTGGCTCCTCCAATAGCTCTTAGTGCGTCCTCCCATTTCTGAGCCTGACCCTGGAGGGCTTCTCGCTCGGCCATCCAGTCCGTCACCGCACCCTCGGCCCTTAGTGCTGAGGCCTGGTCCCGGGGGTCCAGTTGTGCCAGATACTGTCCGATGTCTAATCCGGCTTCTGCCGCACGAGCCCCCACATCCTGCAGTCGTCCGGCGGTGGCCATCTCCTGCTGACGTTGGGCCGCCGAATGTGCCTGTTGTGCACTCCAGTCCTCAAACGACGGAAACTGAGGCATCCCAGCCCCGCCTCCCCTGTAATCCCGACGCTGGTCTTCCACGAACTCCCCCCGTGCCCGTTCATACGCCACCCGGTCACCCGGAGACGGAAGCGCAGGCTGCTGGGGTTGTACCTGCTGAGTCTGCGTCGGAGTCCGGGGTTGCTGTTGCGGTTGAGGCCCGAAGGTTTGAGCATACGCCTGAGCTATTCGGTCGGTTGCCTGGTGGATGTGTGAAGTATCCGTCTGAGTCGGTTGAACAGCTTGCGTCTGAGTGGACTGAGCCGTCGTCTGAGGCCTCGGTTGAGCAGGTTGGGGCGACTGGACGGCCTGAACCTCAATCGGCTGTTGCGCCTGTGTCGGCTGTTGCGCCTGTGTCGGCTGGCCGTCTGGGGTTTGTCCGTACCCCTGACGAACCCAGTCATCTGAAGGAGGAGTCCACCCGCCTGAACTCACCGTAATGGTTTCACCTGTACGTCTGTTCACCCATGTCTCCAGGGCCATAGTAGCCCCTCCTTCAGGAGGCGGAGGCGTCCATCCCGGAGGAGCCCCGCGTAGTCGTGGATCTGGGTCAGTAGGATCTGGGAACAACCCAGGAAATGGGTCTGGGGAAGGAGGAGGAAGCCGATCATGAGGATGCTGTTGTGGCTGACCCATCCAAAGATCGTCCGGTACAGTTGGTTGTCGTGCTACAGGCATAATGTATACTCCTTAATTATTTACCGTCCTGCTGGTGGATATTGTAACCCCGACCTCGGCGTCTGTCAACTCGAATAAGGTCCCGGACGATATTTGCTCTATGTACGGTTCCAAATCAATTCCGTCCACCGCTACGGCTGCGATTGCCTCTGCGGGGTTCTCCCCGGGGGCTACGTAGGCCGGGGAGTAAATGCGGTCATCCTGGTCACTATTGCGGTAGAATCCCACCCGGAAGCGATTGTTGGGGTTGTCGTCTCCCATACCCTGGATCTTTCGCATCTTCAGGGCCACCGAATGGACGTTCCATCGCCGGAACCTGCCATTGTCGCCTTCGGTCTGGACGCTGGATACGCGCCACAGGCGGGCTTTGAACACCACCGGGGCTATAGCGTAGCGGTCCCCCAGCCGATTCTCCTCAGGAAAATCAGACTCCAACTGGAGGTGTCCGTTAATATCCACTTCGGTGATTCGCCGTCCCACCCCGGTATTTACTCCAGTGGTCATGTATACCATTGCTCCGACTACTGCGGAGGGCAGCTGGGTGTTTTCGCTGTCGGCTATGTACTCCCTGCTGGTGTCGGTCACGGTCGAATTGAGCTTCAACTGGTCATCCAGTCCGTACATATTCCCTGAGGTGCTGGTTGGGTCGGGGGTCATTATGCGTCCGTCGTCGGTGAAGAACCACGCCTGAGTCACCGCCGGGTCATCTATACTATCCCCGGAGCACGCAAACTCAAAGGCCACCCCCTCCAGCATACCCACTGAGTGGCTGCTGTGATACAGTTGGACGGCTTCCCGTCGCTGGGGATGCAGGAAGAAGGAGGCGTTCATCCGGCTGTCGTAGGCCGCCGAGACTTTGCTTTGGTCGGACCACCGATCCTTGAAGATGCGGTCGGCAGCGGTCACCTGACCCATATCCCCCGAACTGCCGTCGAAGATTACCAATCCCATTCCGGTTAACAGGAACAGGGCGTTTCCCGCTGCGTGCACCATATAGGGCCCGAGGATTCCTCGATTCAGATGCAGCGATTCTATCTGTATGTCCTGGGTGGGGGAGGTTCTTGCGATTCTCAGGAGAGTTTTGGATCCCACGCCATACACACTGTCGGATGCCTGCATAAACCGGAGGATTCTCCCTTCGGTGGCTGAACCCTCCCGCTTGTTGTAGGTGGTGAAGTACTCAGGGCTGTCTTGTCGGGGACTTGAATACTGCACGTTAAAGGTCCCGGACGTAACGGGGTCGGCCACGTACGTAATTCCCTGGAGGATGGCCATGGTGCCGGACTCGGGCACCGCCACCGCATAATCAAGGTTCGGGTCATAGTCAGTCTGGAGGGGTAGTGCGGTGTCCATTATGCGCCCGACGTCGTACTGAGCGGTGGCGGCGGACGCGTCGTCTTCGGTGTCCAGATAGAAGTGGGCCCCCGCACCGGGTCCTCCCAGGTCGATGCTGCGGAATATCTGTACCTTGTCCCACACCGATGTGTCTATCCCCCCGCCTATTTTCACCGTCAGCCCCCAGTAGTCCGGAGCAGTGTCTTCCTCAGGGTTGAATCCTTCGGGAACGTCCGGGACCTCTACGTCGATGGGGTCGGACATCACCGTGAAGATACCTCGTTCGCTGGAATACAGGCGATAACACACCCGATAGAATCCGCCGGAGCGCAACCAGAACCCCTCTACTTCATCGTCCAGAGATTCTTCGGTCAGAGTGGGTAGGTTGTCGGGGTCTGCGTAGTCTCCCGGCCCCATAACTGCGGTGGTCAGTCCTGCTCCGTTGTGCCAGGTCACCAGCGGCTCGTGTCCTTCGGCCATTACGTAGAGAAAGTTGCGGAAGGAGTCGGCGGATATTACGGCGGTGTTGACGCTAACGTCAGAGGCTATCTCATAGGTACTCCAGTTATCCCCCCCATCCAGGGTGTAGTGGAGCAGAAGTTGCTGGTTATCCAGGTGAACCGCAAAGCCCTTGTAGCGGGCGTCCGAACCTACCGACTGAAGGAAGCTGACCCCCTGGGCCCAGAGGACTTTGGCCCCGGAAGTATTCAGGCTGGTCAGTTGCTTCAGGCCGGGGAATCGGCGGAGAGAGCCGGTGAATCTGCCGTCTACTCCTGCCAGGTAGCCGAGGGTTCCGGGCTTAACGGTGTTTTCGGGGATGCTGCGGTCCATCAGAGGACCCTGCAGCATGTATTGCATATAGTTTTTACCCATTGTCAGTAACTATCCTTTCCTGTTACCATTTGCCCTGCGGGCATTTAGAGCTTTTTCGCACTACCTTCCTTTCAAGGTAACAGCCGCAGCAGCCGTGCCGGCATCTGTCGATGCCTTTTCGTTTGACATACCAGCCGCATCTATTGGCCCGGCATATCGCAAGTCGTTTTTTCTGCGTTTGTAAATCGG
>PUOC01000124.1 GCA_003551965.1 Clostridiales bacterium
AACGGCGCCACGGGCATTGCTCTGGAAGCCGGTGCTGCGGGGCAGAACGTAACCGAGTCCCAGTTCGGGCTGGCATCCTTGAAATTCCGCTGGAACCTCTCAGGAACGTATCAGCAGGTCCTGCCGCGCTATATTTCCACGGATGAGAATGGCGGCGATGCCCGCGAGTTTCTGCAGGAATTTTTCCCGGACCCGGCTTCTATGTTGGAGGCTGCATTTCTCAAGGGGTACCAGTGGCCCTTTGATCCCCGCAAGACACAGGACTATGGTTCCTCTCTCATTGACATCGTAGTGTACCAAGAAACAATCCTGCGCGGCCGCAGGGTATTTCTGGATTATCTCCACAATCCTACCTGGAAGGGAGAAGAACTGGATTTCGATTGGCTCGGCGATGAAAGCCGCAGCTATCTGGAAAATTCCCGTGCCTTGTTTGGCCGTCCCATTGACCGCCTGCTGCACATGAACGAGCCGGCTGTGGATCTTTACCGCAGCCACGGGATCGATCTGACACGGGAACCGCTGGAGCTGGCTGTCTGCGCCCAGCACAACAATGGCGGCCTCAAAGGCAACATCTGGTGGGAGAGCAATCTTAAGCATTTCTTCCCCGTGGGTGAAGTCAACGGCTCCCATGGTGTATACCGGCCGGGAGGTTCGGCCCTCAACGCAGGGCAGGTGGGCAGTATGCGGGCGGCCCAGTTTATTTCTGCCCGCTACGATAGCGATCCGATGCCCCCTGAGCAGCTTCTGCAGGAATCCGGAGAGCAGATTAAGGCGAAGTTGGAGCTTTCAGAACGGTTTCTGGCGTCGCGGCAGGGTAAGAGTGTCGACGAAATCCACCGGCACACGGCCGAAACCATGGACAGGTATGGCGGCTGTATTCGTTCGGACGACGGGTTGGAAGCGGCCCTTGCGGATCTCCACAAACTCTGGGACACCTTAGGGGATCAAATGCGGGTTGAGCCCCAGGAACTCGGCCATGCCTTCCGCAATTATGACCGCTTGGCGGCTGCAACCGCCTATTTGACAGCGGTGCAAGACTATATCAGGCAGGGAGGGTGCAGCCGCGGCTCGTACCTGATCGCCGATCCCGACGGAGAACTGCCGCTGCCGGAGCTCCCGGAAGACTTTCGCCATCGTTTGGACCCGGGCCGGATGGGTAACCAGGTACAGGAGATTGCCTTTTCCCCTGATGGATGGAGGACCCGTTGGACCCAGGTTCGTCCCATTCCCAACGAGGATCATTGGTTTGAGGAAGTATGGCAGTCCTATCGCGAAGATGGGGTCATACGATAAACGCGGCCGGTGAACCACCGCCGGCGACCGGCTCTTAGCCGCTGGTTATTGCCTTCGCCGCCGGCGGATAACAGCAGACGGCCTTGACCGGCTCTGCTTCAGCTGCCCGCAGCGTTAAGGGCCCGGCGTCGGCTGGCACAAAGACTTGGTCACCTTGGCAAACTTGCATGTGGTGTTGCCCGCCGCCCGGCCCTATCCAACGCAGCGTGCCGCCGTTTTTGACCACAACCAGAATGAAAAACTGTCCGCTGTGAGGGAGATTGGCGGCTGCCGCTGTTTCAATGCTTTCGAGCCCGAAGCAATCCGCGGTTTCGGAGTCGATCAATGTCAAGCGCTTCGTGCCGGTGTCGGCTGCTGCCTCTTTTGGATGTACCTGCCATCGTCGGAGGGCTTCCTCTCGCGAGCAGCCGTCGTAATGGAAGCAGTCAAACATTGCATCAAAACCCAATCCCTGGTGGCATGCTTCATCAGAAATACGGTACCCGGAGGGCGTTGTCCGTTCGGGACGGATGGTGTAGTCGGTCGGTTCCTGTATTTCGAGCAGAAAGCATCCGGCCCCAATGGCATGGGGTATGCCGCCGCCAACGAAAAAGACCTGACCCGGCTTTACGTCAAAGCGATGGAGGGATTCCAGCATCCCAACACTGTCCTGGTTCTGAAACATCTCTCGCCAACGGCTGCGGTTCATGCCGGGTTTAAACCCCAGATAGACAGCGGGAAGCTCACCATCCATTGCCCTTCCTCCCAGTATATACCAGGCTTCGGTCTTCCCGTAGGGTGATCCGAACAGTGTCTTGGCAGTCGTGCGATCGGGGTGTACCTGAATTGTCAGTCGTTCGGCCGCATCGAGTATCTTGACTAAGACAGCGGTGTCCAAACCATATCGGCGGAGATGGCCGCTGCCTAACATCGCCTCGGGGCAGGCGCCAATGAGGTCACGGAGCCGCACTGCATTGGCGGTCTCGGCGGCGATGAAACTGAGACCTGCACCGTCTTTATGCACATGGGCAGGGTTCCTGGCTTCCGTTACAGAGGCGATCCATTCTTCGGGGCAGGAGCCATCCTCGGCACGGGGCTTTCCCTGCCATTGATCGATCATGGCTCCGCCCCGGTATGTCCGCCATACCCGGTTGGACAAGAGCTTAAAGGGCTGCCTGCAGAGGCGGTCTGTACTTTCACGCCAAGATGTCATGGGGAGTCCCTCCTATCGCGGCAGCATGTTTCGGCTTCAGGCCAAATGGAACAATCGCCTGGGGTTGTCATAGAGCAATGCCTGGGCGATCTGCAGTGCCTCGTTTTCGGTCATCACTGCAAGCTCGACCTTCTCGGCCAAGACACGGGCGATGTTTTCCTTGGCCAGATGCAGGTGCCCGACCACACCGTCAACAAAGAGATAATCGCCTCCAAAGCCCATGATTTTGCTGTAGGGCACAGCGTCGAGGAAGTCATGGAGGGCGGCGCGGCTCGCCGCCGGCGAAATGACGTGGGCCCAGCACATGTCTATGGTTACATTGGGGAACACCTTGGCCAAAGCCGCTGTGACTCCTTGGAATGGATAGCCGATATGAAAGAGATCAAAGGTCAGCTGCGGGTATTTCAAGAACAGATTGGATAAAAGGGACGGATGGCTGTTGTCGATCACATTGCCATTGCCCTCCTGCAGGCCCGTGTGCACCTGCATGACTAAACGGCGGCTGTTGGCTTCTTCCAAAAGCCGGTGCATGAGATAGTCCTGCAGTGGCTTGGGAAAGTTCGGATCACCGGTGACGCCTGTCCGGACATGTTCCACGGCATCTTGAAAACATCGCTCTGCCGTGGAACGTTCGCTTTCTTCGAAGTGGAGCGTACGCTCGTAGGCCATGGCGTTCTTCAGTGCCGCTGTTCCGTGGGCCAGGTTCTCGTCTAGTTCCCGCAGCATGGCTTCTTCCCACTGCTGCAATCTTTCCGGGAAAAACCCGAAATGGTCGGCAATCCATTGAAACATGCTCAACCCGTCGCGGTTTCCTCCGCAGATATATGCAGCCGGCTGCCATACGGGCCGAAACAGGTCCGGGTCGAAATGGTCCTGATCACACCAAGCATCCAGCAGGCTTGTCTCAATGCCGCAGACCGTTTTTAAAACGCGCTGAAAATGGCCTGCTTCTTTCAGGGTTTCTCGGAATCGGTCATTGAGTGCGGCAATGGTGTCCCGGTGAATACCATCGATGCCGTAGAGTTTCTGGACCGATAAATCCAGGGCCCTAGCATAGCCAGTATGCCGGCACCAATTCCAGAATGGTTCGATCAAGGCCCAGCGCTCGAGAATGTCGCCGCGGGCGTCCCGGGCTCTGCTGAGATCCTCTGGCGCCAATCCCGCTGAAACAAGATCGCTGCTCAGATAATGGCTGAGATATTCGGTCAGCACATCCCCTGCAGGGCGCTCTTGTTCATAGGGGGGCAGGTGTTCATGGGTGTCAATCACAGGCATCTGCTGAATTGCCGGCCACAGTACCGAAAGACAATCGGGCATCGTCCACCATCCTTCCTCTTTTGTTTAAGATTCCCGCTGCAGATCGCATTTCCTGCACTGCCCAGCATGGGTTTTTGGGAGGAAAATGCAGGTGTCTGGGCGAACATTTCCACAGCACGCACAGGCTGCCGGAACATGAACGAAGGCCCGCCGGGGCCGGACGGCACGAAACAGCGGCAATGGCTTTGGACAACGAAAAAAGCCGCAGAGGCTTCAGGGGAAAGGGTGACGGCTTTGACTTCACGGGAACGATTAGCAGCCGTATTGGAAGGGCGCATTCCCGATCATGTCCCGGTCAGTCCTGATACATCAAATATGATCCCGGCCGCTCGAACGGGGAAACCATTTTGGGATATCTACCTCTACCAGGATCCGCCCATATGGCTCGCTTATTTGGATTGCGTGAAATATTTCGGCTTCGATTCGCTGATGGATGGGTATGCCAACGTTGAATTTTCCGATCTGCCGGTGAACCCCCATGGCCAGGGGATTAAAGAAGCGATCGTACGGCGATCAAAGGATCGCATCGTGACGCAGAGCTTTGTGGACGATGGGCCTGTGCCGCGATACCTCGACTGTTTCCATGTCTATTACCGAGATAACCCGCCTACTAAGGGTCTGCGCGGCAGGCTCTTGGAACTGCCGCTGCAGCCGGATGACGTTGAGGCCGTGAGCGGAGTCCGGCAATGGCCCCGGGAGGCGGCGCTTTTGGAGCTGGTACAGCAGGAAATGGGTGATCATGGTCTGGTGGGCATACGCTGCGGAACAACGAAGCTGGTCAATACCGAGGAAGAGATCTACGCCTATTATGATGATCCGAAACCGTTCTTGGAACGGCGTGATTATCTTCTGGATCACTATGTCCGGAAATTCCACCGTCTCATGGGCTTGCCATGCCGCCCGGATTTTCTCTGTCTGGGTTCTTCGGGAACACTGATTCATCAAACGCCGGCGATGTACCGGCAGTTGGCTCTGCCTATTGTACAGGAAATTTCGGCTTTGGCGAAGCGCGCCGGGATCCCTACGCATATCCATTCCTGCGGCCCGGAGACGGCATTGGTGGAAATGACCGCCGAAGAGACCGACGTGACAGTGATTGATCCCTTAGAAATCCCGCCCATGGGGGACTGCGACCTGCGTTCCCTGAAACGGCGTTTTGGCTCCAAGCTGGTCTTAAAGGGGAATCTCCACACAACCGATGTGATGCTGCGGGGAAGTGTGCAGGACGTCCAAGATGCAGCGAAAAGGGCCATCGATGATGGAGCAGACGGAGGAGGGTTCATCCTTTCCACCGGTGATCAGTGCGGACGCGATACACCGGAAGAGAACATTTTTGCTCTGATCGAAACAGCCAAGACATACGGCCGCTATTAGAGCAGCCGCCGTATAACCGGGTTGCCAGTCCAGAAGGCCATGGAAGGGAGAATGCCCCATGCTAAAGGTGCATGTGCTTGTGGAAAACACCGTACATCGGCGCTCCCTGCGTGCGGAGCACGGCTTGTCGCTATGGGTTGAGACTGATTCGGCGTGCATTCTTTTTGACACCGGGGCCTCGGATCAGTTTGCGCTCAATGCGGGGGCTATGGGAGTTGATCTTAGGCGAACCACCCACGCCGTGCTAAGCCATGGCCACTACGATCACTGCGGAGGACTGGGTGCGTCTGCCTTCGGAGGCCTAGGTATTCCGATCCATCATCATGGCTTGCTGTCAGAACCGAAGTACGTATATATGGAAGGCCAGTGGCGGTATACAGGGGTTCCTTGGCAGCCCGAGGATATTCCGGGTTGGCATGCCCATGCTGTGATCAATGAAGGCCCCCTGGAAATCGCACCGAATGCGTGGCTGTCGGGCACCATTCCAATGCAGGCAGAGTGGGAGCAGATTCCTTCTTCCTTCTATGTCCGCCGCAGGGATCAAATGGAGGCAGACTCCATGGCCGATGAGCAGATGCTTATCCTGCGCCGCGGCGACCGGCTGCATGTCTTCGGCGGCTGCAGCCATCGGGGAGTTGCCAACAGTATACGGTATGCTCAAGAGCTCTTCCCCCAATGCACCGTAGCTTCGCTGACAGCAGGCATGCACCTGCAGGGTGTCCCGCGGGGGCAGCTGCAGAGCACCTTGGATTTTCTGCAATCGTCCTCTGTCCGGACAGTCGTCCCCCTTCACTGTACGGGCTTTGAGGCTGCCTGTGCCATGCGGCAGCTGTTTGGGGAACGCTGTGTTGTGGCCGGCACGGGTGATGCCTGGGAACTGGAACCGGCGGCTGCCGTTCTGTGAGGAGTGGCGGGCATGCACCCGAAACTATCCACTGGGGAGTGTGACGATGAAAATAGTTTTGGTTCCTGTGGTACTGGCATTTTTGTTCGCGGCTGCAGCGGCCTCCGCAGCCGCCGAGGCCGAACTGTCCATTAATGAAATCATGGCTTCGAATCGCGATACCATCGCCGATGAAGACGGGGATTTTGAAGATTGGATCGAGATCTATAACAGCGGCGGTCAGGACGTGGATTTAACCGGCTTTTACCTCTCCGACGATTCGGACAATGTGACCCGCTGGCAGTTCCCGGAAGGTTTGGTCGAGAGCGAGGGCTATCTTGTGGTCTGGGCATCGGGAAAGGATCGGGTGGGGCCCGGCGGTGCACTGCACACGAACTTCAGGCTCGATCGTGACGGGGAGCCGGTGTATCTTGTGGCCCCCGACGGTGAGACCGTGATCGACAGTCTCGAAGCCGTGCCGGTACCCCGGGG
Source organism: Clostridiales bacterium (assembly GCA_003551965.1). Taxonomy (GTDB): domain Bacteria; phylum Bacillota; class Limnochordia; order Darwinibacteriales; family B1SED10-159; genus B1SED10-159. The sequence continues at coordinate 6,552 of PUOC01000124.1, forward strand.
GATGTCCTACGGACGCCTCCCAGACGGCAGTTCCAATCTCGTCCATTTTGACCAGGCCGATGTAACGCCGGGAAAGAGCAATGACGGATCTTCTGCGCACTTCCTGCCCCAGGCAGGGCTGGAAGTCCATCTGTCCCATAAACGGGGTTTCTACGGCAGTCCCTTTTCCCTGGAGATCACCAGCAGTGACCCTGAGGCTGTCATCTACTATACGCTAGACGGCTCGGAACCCCATCCCGACAATGTGGGCGGGCGTTCCTTTGATGCGGCTTACGCCTATCCCGGCGCCCGATTGGAGACTCGGACCTACGAAACGTTTGTCTACACGGAACCGATTTTCGTTGAGGCCGGCAGCGGGCTGCCCAATGATATCGTGGACATCCGCACGGCCCGGAACTGGAATCAGCCGAGGAGTACGGTGTTCAAGGGCGTGACAGTCCGCGCCGCAGCGTATATTGATGAAGAAACCTTCAGTGAAACAGCAACGCACACCTTTTTCGTCGACGAAAATATGGACGAGCGCTATACACTGCCCGTCATCTCTCTTGCCGCCAATCCGGCCGATCTGTTCAGCTATGAGCGGGGGATCTATGTGCCGGGCAAGGTGTACGATCAGCTTCATGACTCCAGCTTAGCCTACTGGCAGCAGCCGGGCAATTACAGCCAGCGAGGGCGGGAATGGGAGCGCCCGGGGTTTATGGAATATTTCGAGCCAGAAGGCACAGTTGGTCTGGCCCAGAACATTGGGCTGCGCATTCACGGCGGTGCCACCCGCACCCGGGACCGCAAGTCCCTGCGCCTCTATGCCCGCAGCGAGTACGATGAGCAAAACCGTTTTGACTACGAGTTTTTCCCGGGGTTGAAGAAGTACAACCGCAGCGGTGAGCTGGTGGAAGACTATAACCGCCTCATTTTGCGCAACTCCGGCAATGATTCCAACGCAACCCTGCTGCGAGACGCCATTATGCAGGAATTGGTAGACCCCATCGGTATGACGAAGCAAGCGTTCTCTCCCGCAGTGGTGTTCATCAACGGCGAGTATTGGGGACTGATGAATATCCGGGAAAGGCTGGATCCGCACTACGTAGAGTCCCACTTCGATGTGGACAAGGACGATGTGGCCATTCTGTACGATTACCACAATAACGACGGAACGGCCATCGGTGACGGCAGTAAGAAGGATCTGCAGGATTTCGTCGGCCTGCGCGGGTTCATAGACCAACAGGATATGAGCATCACGGAAAATTACGAGCACGTGCAGACCCAGATGGATATCGAGAACTTCATCGACTATTATATGGCCAACATCTATTTCAGGAACACCGACTGGCCGCACAACAACAATCGCTTTTGGCGCAAGCGCGTGGACGAACACGATCCGAATGCAGCCCCCTACCACGATGGGCGCTGGCGCTGGATTATGTTTGATACCGATTTCGGTTTCGATGATCCGAGCCATGATACCATGCGCTGGGCTATGGATGAAAAGAATGAACGCACAGGCCAACGGTGGCCCAACATGATGCTGCGGGGCCTGCTGGACAATGAATCGTTCCGCCATGCCTTTGTCAACAGACTGGCTGACGCCATGAATACCATATTCCACCCCCACCGTGTGCACCAGGTGATTGACGCCATGTACCGCCTGATTGAACCCGAGCTATCTGAGCATAGAGAGCGCTGGGGCCACGGCGGCCAGTACCCGCAGTTCATGAAAGACTTTGCCAGTGAGCGCCGGCAGTTCCTGGAGCGCCATGTGGTGCGGGCACTGGACCTTCCGGGTGTATCCACTGTCACGCTCAGCGCCGACCCATCCAAGGGTCATATCCGCATAAACTCGGTGGATATTACCGAGGATACCCCGGGTATTGTCAGTCCGATGTTCTTCCGAGGACGCTATTTCCAAGGAGTTCCAGTGACCATTACGGCTGTGCCCCGGGAAGGATATGAATTCCGCGGTTGGCAGGGTTCCAAACAGGGTCTGGATGCATCGGTGACGACCGTGCTCTCAGGTCCTTTGAACCTATCGGCTGAATTTGAGCGTGCGCATTAGCCTACAGTGACATCCATGGCAGGGAGTTCCGTGAATGGGGGGAGTAAGGTGGGGGAGAAGACAGCTTCCGCGGCATATTCCGTGCGCAGGGCCCAATCCAGCGATATCGTGGTTATGGTGGGCTATCGCCTAGCCCTGCAGGAATACCTAGAGAGCTGCAATCGGTACTTGATCCCGATGCCGGAAGCCCGGAAAAATTCCCTGTATGACAAGTATGCCGCACTGTTGCATGACAACAGCAGCTATCCTGTGGTTGTCGTGCACAATGCGGGCGGATACATGGTCGGTATGGGGGTTGGCGTCGTTTCATCGCAGGACGTTCCCGGTGTAGTCACCGGGCGGATCGATGATGTCTGGATCGAGCCCGGCCACAGAAGACAGGGCCTTTGTCGGTTGTTGGTCCGGGAACTTCTGGCGTTCTTTTGTGAACAGAATGCGGAACACGTGGTGCTTGACTACGTGATTGGGGCGGAGGAATCCGAACGCACGTGGCGAGCCCTTGGTTTCAAACCGGTCTTGGCCAAGGCCTCCATCACGCGGGAAGCGCTGGCGGCAGAACTAGAACCATCCTGATACAGCAGTCTCTGCAGCGACGGTACATGCTGCGCCATGGCGGCCTTTAGGGCGGTTCGGCGTTCTGCGCCGATAGGAACGCTGTGGATGAGCGGACATCGCCCGGCAGCTTTGCTGAACATCAGAAAAGCACCTGAGTAATGGACAGCAGTGCCGCTGCCAGCAGCGCTGCAAACGCCGGGGTCAAGAACCAGCTTAGAAGAATGCGCTGAATCTTTTTTATGTTGACCATGTTAGCCCCCTTGACCAGGCCGACTCCAACCACGGCGCCGACGATGGCTTGGGAAGAGGACACTGGTATGCCAAACCGGGAGAACACTTGCAGGCCCAGGCCCGCGGCAAATTGCGCGGCAAAGGCCCCAGCGTAGTCAAGGGTGGTTATGTCACTGCCTACGGCCTTTGTAACGCCATGGCCGAAAACGAACGCTCCTAGACCAAGCACGATGCCGGCTGAAGCAGCAATCAAGGTCCGCATCTCGGGAAAGCGCATGACCAGAGGACCTAAGCCTGCACCGAAGGCATTAGCCCCTAGGGAAAAGGCGAAATAGCAGGAGGAGGCTATCACCAGGTAGCTGAGAATACGGTCCCATTTCAGCGATTGTTTGACTCTGCTTGTGGCCAGCAGGAGCAGTGCATAGATAACGAAGGCGGCGATCAGGGTTAGAAAGGGACTGACAATCCAAGACGCAAAAATCTGCAGTAGAACAGAGATACGGAATAGCTCTCCATGGAGTCCGACAATGGCAATACCGGCTCCGGCCATGCTGCCGACGATGGACTGTGACGTAGAAAGCGGCAGTCCGGCCCGGGTGGCAAAGAATACCGATAGGCCCGCGGCAAATAGGCCGATGGCAATGGAGATGTCCGACAATTCGCCTTGCGGAAAGTAACGTTCCATCAGAGCCGTTGTCTCGGGAGAAGGGTCTGTCTGGTGGTACTGTTGATACGACAACTCGTCCGTTATGACGATGCCGCTTCCTATGGTGTCCATCACCTGCTGTCCTTGGAGCATGGCTCCTAGGACAACGAACACGGCCATGATCAGAACCGCTCGGCGGAACTTGAGAATATTGGCACCCACTGGGACACCGATGCAGTTTGCGGCATCGTTGGCACCGGTATTCCAGGCAACAAAAAATCCGCTCAAGACCATAAAAATCACGATGAATTCCATGCAATCACCCTGTTCCGAAGAATGTCCTCTCTATGTGGGCAGCGGCTTCAGCCGCTGCGGACAGCTACGATCACTTCCAGCTGATTGGCAGCATTTTCAATGATGTTGGCCAACGATGACGTTTTGTGGAGGAAATCTTTGTAGACAAGTTTTTCAGCCAAACCAATGTCTTCCCGTCTAGCCAGTTTGCGGATCATCGCTTCCTCAATATCATCGACTTGGCTCTCAATGTTCTCAATCTGATTGGTCAGACTGACAATGTCGCTCATATCGGAGAACAGGAGTTTGACTGCTTTCGCCAGCAGGTTATATTGCTCCAATATCTTCTCCATCATGTTGTCCATCGAATGTTTGTCCACTTCCGTAAGATCCAGCGACAGCCAGATAAAGTGATCCAGAAGGTCTTCGGATTCATCGGCCACATCATCCATGAACTCCAGAAGGTTCATCATATCGGCGCGCGTGTTGGGCATCAGCGAACCCTTCACCAGCTGGTTGATGATATCCCGGCGCAGATCGTCAGCGGTACTCTCGGCTTGGTGGGCGTACTTGGAAAGCTCCAAGGCACGGTCGGTCTCACCGTTGTCGATGTATTCTTTGAGAGCGTCAAAGGAATAGGACAGAGCCTGTCCTACCTCTTCCGCAAACTTCTCAAAGAGTTCCTCAACCCTGCGGTAATTGCCCCATA
>PUOC01000174.1 GCA_003551965.1 Clostridiales bacterium
AGCCGTGAAGATCGGGAAGTCCTCCAGCTGCTTAAGGGGAACCAACTCCTCAACGGCCTGGTCAAAGCGTTGGCCATCCAGAATAGACTGGGTAAACGGGACATTGAGGTGGAACAATGAGGCCAAGTCGATTTCGGTGACTAGCGCTTCGATTTGAGCCAGGGGCATGCCGCTGCCATAGAGAACAGCTACCAATGCGCCCATGCTGGTACCAACCACAAGGTCCACTGGTACGCCAGCCTCCTCCAGAGCCCGGAGCACACCCACATTGACCAGAGCCCTTGCTCCGCCGCCTCCGAGTGCGACAGCAACCCGCGGCGCCTCAAGATCCAGAACCTCCGGCCGATCGATCACATAGGGAATAGGTTCAAAAGCTGCTTCTGCAGCAGACGCAACACACAACGACAACACCACAGCAATAACAACCACAGTTATGCTCTTGTCCATGACCATACGAGTCGGCAATCGCTGCCAGACTGCCTTTCCCCCCCTACTTAACAATTCTGCCGCAGGCGTTCCGACGAATAGGAAGCACAGCTGCACGCTATTGGCGCCGACATCGAACGCGGCAGTGGAACTCTTTCTACAGATTGTTCGACATGACAGCCAAAACATCCTTTGTCGGCAAACCAGCCGACGACCCAGATCGAATGCCCAGCACATGACGCAGCCAAGCGTTCGGTCCATCACCACAGCAAACCCATAAAAAGGAAGCCGGCCAAAACGACCCGCTTCCCGCTTTCATCCTCAGCCTATGAGCTTTTTGAGCTGCTCCACCGTGGGTACCTTGCCGCTTATCTTCACCGACCCGTCCACCGCAACCGCCGGTGTCATCATCACATCGTATTCCATGATATCATTGATATTCTCCACTTTTGTCACTTCCGCATCGACACCAAGATCAGCCAAAGCCTGACGGACATGGGCCTCGGTTTTCTTGCACTTCGGACAACCTGTGCCCAATACCTCAATCTTCATCAGTCTACGCTCCTCCCTTCTTTACTGAACCAGTGAACCAAAAAGCAAGCCTGACAATGCTGCCATCGTCATCACCAATAACATGAACACAGCCGTTTTTCTAGTGCCCAAGACGCTGCGGATAACGAGCAGATTAGGGAGACTCAGGGCTGGCCCGGCCAACAAAAGGGCTAGGGCAGGTCCTTGCCCCATCCCGGAGCCGATCAAACCCTGCAAAATAGGCACTTCTGTGAGCGTGGCAAAGTACATGAATGCACCAATCACCGAGGCGGTTAGATTGGCCTGCAGTGAGTTGCCGCCTACTAGGGCCGCAATCAGTTCCTCGGGAATGAGGCCCCCCTCCATTCCGGGACGTCCCATAAGAAAGCCAGCGATCAGAACACCCCCAAAGAGCAGGGGAAGAATTTGTTTGGAGAAGTCCCATGTGGTCTCCACCCAACTGGTCAGTTCGTCCCTTTGGAACCAACGCAGCAGCATAACACCGAGTATCCCCAGCAATACGATGGTCAACGGCCACTTGATCTCGTAGAGCGTTATCCAAATGCCTTCTGCCTGCTCCGGCCTGCTCCACGCTGCGAACACTAGGATCAGAATCATGACGAGAAAGTAGCTGACATTCTGCAGCGGAGTACGAACCGCGTCTTCATCTTCTTCACTGGAGCCAGCCGCTGGTGCCTCCGAACCCTCTTCTCGAAACAGCATGGCCATAATAAGACCGATGACAATGGCAAAAATAACGGCACCGACAGCTCTGGCAACGCCCAGCTCCCAGCCTAGGACACGGGCGGTGAGAATGACAGCCAACAAGTTAATGGCCGGCCCGGCATAAAGAAAGGCCACCGCAGGACCGATACCGGCCCCGCGCCGATAGATCCCGGCAAAAAGCGGCAGAACCGTACACGAACAGACTGCCAGAACAACTCCAGACACGGACGCGATACCATAGGATAACCACTTCTTGGCGCCCGCACCAAAGTACTGAATCACTGTTCCCTGCGATAGGAAGTTGGCAATGGCACCGGCAATGAAGAAGGCCGGCACCAAACAGAACAAGACGTGCTCCCGGGCGTAGTACTGGACAAGGTGAAACGCTTCCAGAATAGAAGCTTCAATCCGAGGGTGGTCGAACGGAATCAGGTAAATGGCCAGGAACGCCCCGGCAATAACCAGGAACTTCTTCCTCTCATTCAACCCCTTCACCTACCAGATGCAGGCTTCTCTCTTCTAGATCCAATAAAAGGACCCGATCAATGCATTGGATGAACTGCCCGACGCACTCCGCTTTGATACTGTAGTACACCTGGAGGCCTTCTTTGCGCCGTTCCACGAAACCCGCTTCGCGAAGAATAGACAGGTGCTTAGATACGCTCGACTGGCTCTCGCCGAGCTTTGCAACCATTTCACAAACGCAGACAGCATCGTGCTGCAGAAGCTCATCGATGATCTGCAACCGCATCGGGTGGGCCAGAGCTTTGATAACATGGGCCCGCAGTTCATATTTCATCCCCATGGCAATACCTCTTTCCAACTATATTCCAACTATGGAATATTATAATATAAACATGTTTGTATGTCAAGGTGGGCGGCGCCCCTCATGGAACGCCGCCTGTCACCGATCAAGAGATTTCTCCATCTTTGCCGACCAGCACCCGCCGGAGCAGGTAAACCGCGGCCGGACCTACCAAAAACCCCGCTAGCACATCCAGCGGATAGTGCACACCCACCATGACCCGTGAAAGCCCGGTCAAAACAGCCGCTGCCATCGCCCATAGACCCCATCGGCCGTCGAGCACGGTTGTCACGGAGGCAATCACCATAGCGGCCGCCGCATGTTTGCTCGGAAACGAGCTGTCTCCACCGTGACTTAAAAGAGGCTCGATATGCTCAGCCAAAAAGGGGCGAGGACGAAAACAGAGCACCCGCACGCCATAGACAACTGCCAGCACCGCCAGGGGCGCCACGACCACAACAGCCAGGAGGTGTTTTCGCCGCCGCCAGCTGTAAAGGACAACAAACGCATAAAGCAGCGCAAAGAGGGGTGCTGAGGCTCGAGATATCCAAAGGGAGAGGGACCCTAGCATCTCTAGTTCCAGGCCCCATCCGTACATCACATGAAACACTCGACTGTCCAACCACTCCAAGTACTCCAACATCGACTATTCCTTTCGCCAACGAGTCTTGCACAGAAAGCACTAGCGCGAGCGTACAAAGCCCACCGGAGCGGCATAGATGACAAATTCATCCTGACCATCCAGGTCCAACAGCTCATCCAGCAATTCTTGGTCGTAGGCGCCGATGCCGCAGGTTCCGGCCCCTAGTGCTTCCACCGCCAAATACAGGTTCTGGCAAACATGACCGGCGTCGAGGGCAATGAGCTTATGCGCTAAAGGTCCATAACGCCATTCGCTTCGCTCCGGCCGGGCCGCCCAGAGGAAACAGACGGGTGCCTGTCCCACAAAGGCCTGCCCTAAGCATCCTTCACTGAGCCTATGGCGCAGGTCATCGGCAGAACGGGGCTGCAGAAGATGTACCGCATGGCTGGCCACGTCGTATCCATAAAGCCCTGGTTCCAATCCATCGACCCGGCGCACGGCAAGATATGTCTCAAATGGGTGCCGCGCGCCGCCGGAAGGAGATGTGCGCATCCGCAGATCAGATCCGCTTACGCCTTGCACCGACCAGAGTAAGAAGGACAGTTGTTCCAAGGATAGCGCCCGGTCTTCCACAAAGGAGCGCTTGCTCCGGCGCCGGCCCAAGGCGTCAGCCACCGAGACGTCCGTCATGCCGTGTTCTGGGCTAGGCAGAACCATGGAATCACCACTTCCAGCCCAGTCCTTTTGCGGTGCCGGTTCCGGTTCTCCCGCCCGCTGCGCCGTTTCCAAGCTGCCTCTCTTTCTCCAGCCATCCGCCCTCAGCCAAGCTCTTCCTTCGGTAAACTCCCTCATCATGGTCCATCCTTTCCCAGGGTATGTCACCCCGATACCATCTTCTACGGATCCGCGAGTTGGGTTGGCCCTTCTATTATCCCCAAATCCAAGCCGACACTGCCACAACGAAATGGCATGAGTGGCCTGGAAGGAAGCAACGGTACTATCGGGCACTGACCCCGGTGCGGCGCTCCTTCATGGCGGCCCAGGTTGCCGTCTTCTGCCGGCAGCTAGAGACTGTCACCAAAATCTTGGCGGAATTTGGCGGCCAGCGCATCCTGCCAAGGCGACACCGGCTCCAGTTTGCCGAAGAAGAAACGGAGGTTCTTTGGTTCATCCACAAAGCGCAGGCCCTGAACGATGTGGCGATTTTCGTACAGCCATGCCAATCGGTCCACAACATAGTTCACCTGCGAAACAGTGAACACGCGGCGGGGAAGGGCCAATCGCAGCAGCTCCATGTTTGCTAAAGGTTCGACGCCATCGGCATCTCGCTGTTCCGACATGGTGCCTCGCTCCATGCCCCGAATGCCTCCGGCCAGGAATAGAGCTGATGCCAGCGCCCCAGCGGGATACTGTTTTTGGGGAACGTGGTCCAAAAACTGCATGGCGTCTACATGGCAGCCCAATCCTCCGGCAGGCGTTACCACAGGGATCTGGTGCTTATTCAGCTCTTCCACCATATAGGCAATGAAATGGGGTGCTTGGTTGATCATGTCTTCATCCATGGTCTCTTCCAAACCAATGGTCAGTGCCTCCATCTCGCGGACAGACATGCCTACGTAGGTCAGAAAGCCTTCATACAGCGGAATCAGCTCTCTCATCTGCAGATACAGTTCATGATCGTCGATGCACATGCCTCCGCCCCGCACGCAGCCCAACTTTCGGGCAGAGAAGTAAATAATGTCGCACAGATCCGATATGGCCGCGTTGATCTCGCGGATACTCATCTGCGCACAGCGGTCTTCCCTGGCCTTGATGAAGTACAGGTTGTCCGCCAGCAAACTGGCATCAAGTACCAGCCGAAGGCCGAACTGATCACAGACTTGACGGACTGCGTTCAAATTTTCCAGCGAAAACGGCTGTCCTCCGATGAGATTCGTTCCCGCCTCCATGCGGACAAAGGCAATCTTTTCCGGGCCCTTTGTTTCCACGACTTTGCGCAGGGCTTCTATGTCCATGTTGCCTTTAAAGGGATGGTCGCTTTCCACCGCGAGCCCTTCCTGGATGGGTATCTCTTCAATGGATCCGCCCCTCAAGGTGATGTGGGCCTTCGTCGTGGTAAAATGGTAGTTCATAGGAACAACATCACCGTCGCCCACTAAGAGCTGGGCTAAGATGTGCTCACACGCCCGCCCCTGGTGCGCCGGAACGAAATACTCCTTACCGAACAGGTCCCGGCACTTGCTCTCAAGGCGTGTAAAGGTCTCGGACCCGGCGTAGCTGTCATCGGCTTTCATCATTGCGGCCACTTGGTTGTCGCTCATGGCGTTGACACCACTGTCCGTGAGCATATCGATGAAGATGTCTGCATTTCGCAGCAAAAAGGTGTTGCTGCCCGCCTCACCGATTGCCTCCAGTCGACGTTCAATGGGAACTAAATCCAACTTCTGCACCACACGAACCTTGTGCATTTCCAACGGTAAGCTTTGACCAGTGAAGTAACGAATGTCTGCCAAAAAAGTCCACTCCCATTCTTCTGTGTGTTTTTGCTGTCTTCCCCTGCCGTACTGCCATCGCCTTCCCGCCCTGATACCGAAAAAACCGCCCTGCAGAACAGGACGGTTTAGACCGCGGTACCACCTGAATTAACCTCTCAAGGTTCACTCATCAGAGCCATAGCTCTCACCGTTAACGCCGGCCTACGTCCCCACCTACTACACTGTTCAGCGGGCGCCTCCAGGGCGTAATTTCAGCGGTGGCGGCTGCCAGGTCACAGCACCCCTGGCTCTCTGTAAGCTCTTCCACTGCCTAGCATCCCCTTCACGGACTTTCAACTTTCTATCTGTGTCATATACAGCATATTATACGGCAGCGGCCTTGTGCTGTCAAAGAATTTTCACGGCCGAAACATCATCCCCTCAGCACATGGCCAAGGCCTGTTTCCCAGGCGGCTACCATCGGAACTTAAAGAAACTGGCTTCTTCGTAGTAATGGGCCGTCAAATCCTCTAGCTCTTCCATCTCTGCTTTGGACAGAGGACGGAACGCCTTGGTAATGGCAACGTTTTCTTCTAGTTGCTCCATAGTGGAAAGCCCGACGATTGCCGTGCTGATGGGGAGTGTATAGACATACCCCAGAGCCTGGTCCATGGAAGTGATTCCATCATCCCGGAATATCCTTTGGTGGGCGGGAATTTTCATGGCCACAATACCCATGTCCTTTTCCACCGCCATCTCCAATAGGTCTGTCTGGAAGGGATCGTGGTGAATATCGGCGGGATTGAGAGCCAAGAGAATGCAGTCGAAATCAAACCGGCCAATGCCATCAAGCAATACCTGGGGATCCCTGTGCCCTGTGATGCCCAGATGTTTGACTACGCCCTGCTCCTTCAGTTCCAGAAGTGCTTCCAAAGCCCCTCCATCACCGAAAATGCCTTCCAAGTCCTGATCTGTCCGTACATTATGAAGCTGATACAGATCAATATAGTCGGTCTGGAGTCGTTCCAGGCTTTCTTCAAATAGGCGCATCGTGCCCGAATAGGTCCGATCATGGGTTTTCGTTGCCAAAAACACCTCGTCTCGCCGATGCTTCATCACCCTGCCGATATACTGCTCGCTGGTTCCCCTTCCATAGGAAGGAGCCGTATCGATATAGTTAACTCCTTCATCGAGCGCCTTTTCAATGATTGCCACTGACTCCTCTTCGGTACCGGGCTGTTCAATGATCCCCTGACCACCCAGACTAAAGAGGCTTACCCTGAACCCGGTCTTCCCCAGCGTCCTTTTGGGCAGGGGCTCAGAGGCCCGGCCGGTGTGCACGGGGACAAACCGACCGACACTGTACAGAAGCGCTGCACCCGCACTTAGCTTCAGAAACTGCCTGCGGTCAAAGCTTCTTGGCGTCAAATCCATGCTCCTTTCTGCTGCATGCATCCATTACCAGCGTTCTAGGATCATCCGCACTAGGCCCACTTCCAGTTTCGGCCAACCGACGTCCTCCAACCGCTCCAGCGCCTCGCTCGGTCTGAGTTCTCGTCCTGCCACGGCGTTTAGCAGGGCCGCTGCCTCCGTATCAAACCATGCCTGCCGCGAACCATAGAAGTCGTCCAACGCCTCTGCAGCTTCACTGCGCGCCTGCAGATAGAACTTCTGATGGTAATCCTCGGCCAGATAGAATCGATCCAAACGTTCCAACGCCGTATGAGGCCGCTCGCCTTCTTCTGCTTCGATGCGATCCAGAATATCGGCTGCTGCCTCGTACTGCTGGTCATCATACGCCAAGATAACCGAGCGATACTGACGCGGTGCCGCCTGTCTGGGTGTATGCAGTTCAAAGAACGTCTTCACAAGCTCCTCATAGGAGATGATCTCCGGATCATACGTCACTTCCACCACCTCGGTGTGATCTCCCATTCTCCTATAGGTCGGGTCGGGCGTTGTTCCACCGGCATATCCGGCCAGCACTGAAGTCACACCTGGTACATGCCCAAACTGGGCATCGGGTCCCCAGAATCATCCAAGGCCAAAAACAGCAGTCTCAAGCCCAGCACCTGCCGGTGCAGGCATCACCATACCCAGCAATAGGGCAGTCGTTAGCAGTATTCGCATTGTTACTCCTCACTTTCTACCACCGATGATGCACATCCGCATACACATAGCGTTCATAGACGGCATCAATCGCGGCCATTGTTTCTTCTGACAAGGGCGGCATGTCGGCAGCCTGCACATTTTCTTCCACCTGTGCTGATCGTTTGGCCCCTGGAATGGTACAAGATACTTCGTCGTGCATCAAAATCCACCGCAATGCCAGCTGGGGCAATGTCCAGCCATCGGGCACCAGCATCTTCAGTTCTTCCACCGCCGCCAATCCCTTGTCATAGTCTACACCAGCAAAGGTCTCACCCCGATCAAAGTGTTCGCCATAGCGGTTGAAATGGCGGTGATCATGAACGTCAAAGCTGGAGTCTTTGGTGAATTTACCCGTCAGCAGTCCGCTAGCTAGCGGAACTCGCACGATGACCCCCACATTGCGGTTTCCGCATTGCTGCAGAAAAAGCTCCCGCGGTCTTTGACGGACCATGTTGAAGATAATCTGCACGGTTTCCACATTGGGATACTCGATGGCTTTGAGACCTTCCTCCACTTTTTCCACACTGACGCCGTAGTGACGAATCTTGCCTTCCTTCTGCAACCGGTCCATCGCGTCGAACACTTCCGGACGATAATACACCTCGGTGGGAGGGCAGTGCAGCTGGACCAAATCAAGGGCCTCCACATCGAGATTCCTAAGACTTCTCTCCACAAAGCCCGAAAGGTTTTCGTAATTGTAGCCCGCGGCCGTATGCGGCGAGAGCCGGCGGCCTGCCTTCGTAGCCACCACCAATTGTTCCTTTCGCTCTTTCTTTAGTTTCCCTACAAGGCGCTCACTGCGCCCGTCTCCGTAAACATCGGCCGTATCAATAAAGTTGACCCCTGCATCCACGGCTGCCCGCAGCGCCTCCAAGGAAGAATCATCATTAACCTCGCCCCAGGATCCACCGATGGCCCACGCCCCAAAACTGATCTCGCTTACCTTTAGCCCCGTACTTCCCAGTTGTCTATAATGCATGAACAATGCACTCCCTTCAAACTGGTGGTATGGAGAACTTCCCGCCTCGGCCGCCCATTTCCTTCCTGCAATGACAGGCCTGATGCCAAGCCGCGGAGAATACAGAGGAATTCGAGGGAGCTCCCCGAAGGGTTAACACAACCGATACTATGAAGAGGTGGAATCATGACATTACAGGAAGCGTTGGCAGACAAAAGGCGTCTCATCATTGACGGAGCCATGGGCAGCGAGCTGATGAAGAAAGGCCTGCCGGCCGGCGGGCCGGTCAACGTCGATTACCAAGAACAGGTCACATCTGTCCATGCAGAGTATATGCAGGCCGGTGCCAACATCCTCTTGACCAATACGCTTACGGCCAACGCCCTCTACTACGAACTGCACTACCCCGAAGCGAACCTTTCAGAAGAAAACCAAGCAGGCGCCGAAGCCGCCTTAAAGGCGGCACAAGGACGGTGTTTTGTCTTAGGTGATGTGGGCCCTACCGGACAAATGCTCCCTCCCTTAGGCACCCGCAGCAGGGAGGAGTTCGTTGAAGCCTATGCGCGCCAGGCAGAGGTACTAGAGCGAGCCGGCGTTGACGGGTTTATGGTCGAAACCATGATGGACGTACAGGAAGCCTGCTGTGCCGTGGAAGCCATTCGGCAAGTGTCCCGGCGTCCCATCTTAGCATCCATGGCCTACGCCACCACTGCTAAAGGCTGCCGTACCATGATGGGCCACACAGCACAGCACGCTGTACAGCATTTGACCGATGCCGGCGTGCAAGCCATCGGCGCCAACTGCGGTGAACTTACTCCTATGGACATGGTCATTGTCACAAGCCTGCTCTCGGAACTCACCACGCTGCCGATTCTCGTCCAGCCCAATGCGGGACGCCCCGCGATGCAGGGCAGTGATGCCCACTATTCCATGGGCCCCGAGGACTTTGCCCAAGGTGTCAGCGAATGTGTCCAGCAGGGAGCCATTTTCGTCGGCGGATGCTGCGGTACGACCCCGGAGCACATTCGGGTGCTGGCTGCGTTTGTCAACAGCCAGTATCGCTAAGCCTGGCTGAGAACTTCCAAGATTTCACTGCCGTGTTCGTCCGGCTTGACCTTGGGGAATACTTTCAAGATCGTTCCGTCCCTGTCGATCACGAAGGTTGAACGCAGAATGCCCATATGCGTTTTGCCGTACATCCTCTTTTCGCCCCAAGCCCCGTAAGCCTCAGCGGTTTCGTGCTTGGGGTCGCTCAGGAGATGAAAGGGAAGTTCGAACTTGCTTTGAAATCGCTGGTGCGATGCGACGGAGTCGGGGCTAATCCCCAGTACAACCGCACCTTTTTCCAGTATGTCGTTGTAATGGTCGCGAAAACTGCAGGCCTCCGTTGTACAGCCGGGCGTGTCGTCTTTGGGATAAAAATAGACAACAACCCGTTTCCCGGTAAAATCACCTAAAGAAACGCGTTCTCCTCGGCTGTTCTCCAGGGCAAAGTCAGGTGCTTTTTGTCCTTCTTGCAGCATAGATCTGTCTCCTCTCATTTGTTTTTTGGACGCTAGAAAAGACGGCGAAGTGTCGCATCCGTGAACTCCTGTACTTCAAACCGATAGCCTTCTGGACCTTGGAAAAAGAATGACCGAAGGCCTATGCCTGGAACCGAATGGATCTCGGTCTGGCCCTGCACCGAGGTCTTCGAAAGCACTGCATGCCAAGCCTCAACGTCATCCACCGTGAAACTCACAAGAATGCCCGGTCCACCGACGCCTTCGGGGTCACCGTCAGAACTGTGCCCAGCGTCCACGGCGCCGACAAAAGCTTGGTCTGCTGTTGCGTATACAACCGCCCAGCCCGCATCGTATGCCGTTTCCAAACCGAGCACATCGCGAAAAAAACGCTTCGCTCTCACCATGTCTTGGAATTTCAGGAAAGTAATCTGCGACGAAGGTCGGTTTGGCTGCCCAGGCATCTGATATCCCCCTCTTATTTTGTATCCCGGTGCTGCTGCCATCGGCCCATGGGCTGTGACACACCCACCGTCCACCCCAGCCGAGCCAGAGCAGCACCGACAGCCTTCTTTTACAGCTGCTGTCCGGTGCGTCTTGTGCGCATCACTCCACACCACTATTATATCATGTTTTTCAATAATGATACACGTTATCTTTTCGGGAAGCATCTCTGTACTGCCGAAGCAGCAGAGGAATCTGTCTGGTTGCTGTCGAAGGCATATCATGGAAAGCTTTTTGACAGCGAAGTCCGAGGATCGCGCTGCCTTACAAAACCATAGAATGGAAGATCCCGCGGTTATGAGCGCCATACATAAGTTCTACATTATTACCTTCCTATACTGGTTTTCGCTGTACGTTTACATGCCCATTCTGTCCCCT
>PUOC01000136.1 GCA_003551965.1 Clostridiales bacterium
AGCTGTTGATACCGTGATATATGCGCCACCTAGAACAGCCAGGATCATGACTACGATCAGAACCCATATCAAAGCTGCTCCCCGCTCATCACGCAAACACATTGCACGTTCCCCCTTTCATTCGGACTTCGAGCCGTTCTGTTAGGAATACGTATGAGTGCTGAATCAAGATCATGTGATGGGTTCCCTTTCAATGCCAGCGAATAGCAAAGAAATCACTCGGTTATGTAGAAAAAACTCAACCACGGCTTTAGGCCGCGTTGTTATTCGGGAGGGTGGCGAGCCCGGAAGGCTAGCCTCCAGGCCCACCGTTGTTGCTCTCGCTACGATATCCATCTTTGTGCGTTGCACAAATAGTGAGGGCCGTGCAGGTTCACGTTTTCTTTGCGGTACCGAATCCCTAGGACCCGAACCAAACCTTGAATGTACTTCTGGCTGTCCGGCCGGGGAGTGCGTTTTATCAAAGGAAAGGATTGGACATAGAAACTGAGGTTTTTAGGTCGTGGTGTCGTTCCAGTCTTCGTCGTAGTCATTCCTTAGCGACCTTCTAGTTTCTTCCTCGTCACCAGCATCATTGGCCCACGGTTCTTCGGGAATGCTTGCTTGTGCTCGAACCTGTTCTTCGCCTTCTTCGCCATCCTCGATCAGTGTGTACGTAGTGTCACCAGGTCCTTCCGGCACTTCATCCAAATATTCCGGGACCAAATCGTTAATGCCTCCTACGCCGGGGTCTCCCTCAGTCTCAGGAAACCCACCCTCTTGAGCGTTATACATCTGAATAGCGCCATCAATTATCCGCAAATTGGATTCCACGGTATTTCTGTTCGCTCTCGCCGTAACACCCTGGAATACTGGTACTGCAATCGCCACCAACACACCAATAATCACAACAACGACCAACAGTTCAACGAGGGTAAAACCAGAGTCCTCCTTGTTCATCATACTCCAAAACTTCCTAAACATGTTGTTGCCTCCTCTTTCCTTAATTTGTTGACGGCCATCTCTGGCCGGTATAACCGTGCGTTTCTTTCCTCAGTTTTAGTGAAACCAGTGTCAATGGTTTCCGTCGTTGGTATCCATGTCTTACAGAAACCAGTGTCCACGGTATCCACCTTGGTATCAGTGTTCTTCTTGTTATTGCCTGCCAGTGCCAGCCGACAGCCGGTGAGAACACTAATACCCATTACCTACTGGGTTTGTGGGACCCCGACCGGTAAAAAACTCCTTGGTTTGTCTTGCCGCCAGCGTACACCATATGTCATGCCTGTGTTGTCCGGATGTTCAACCTCCCTTCTGCTAAGTTTTCCCTGCTGTCGGCACCCGTCTGTCTTGTGGCCATACAGCGGGGAGGAGCTGCTGCCGCCGGTTTCATCCATCGGCTGTTTGGCTTACATCCTTGAGCCGTGGGCAATGAGAAACACAAACCATAGCAATTACCCTTTTAGTGCAGGCTCATCCCCAGAACGGACAGCATCTCCCAAAACCTTGTGCGTTGTATGCTGTTTTAAATTCCCTTGTACTCACTTTATAACAGATCGTCCGGATTTTGCGCGCTTTCAGCGAATTATCTTTTCCAATGATTTCAAGCTCTTTTGCATGACCCGAAACACCTGGCTGCGGCTCATGTTCAAATCCTCTCCCACGGCCTTTTGCGTCTTGCCCTCAAAAAACAGCCCGTGGATTACACGTTTCTGCAGTCCTGTAAGCTTAGCTAAGGATTGGCTTAAGAGCACATGATCTTCCAACGGGAGCCGGAATGACTGCGGGCCGCGGCTGCGCAGTTCCTTGACCTTAATGTCGTCAAAGGGCACACTGCCCGCCTGCATCGCTTCTGCAATACTGGACTCCTCAATATTCAGCAGTTCCGACAGTTCTTCCGTGGTCGGCGTGCGTTTATGTTCGGTCACAAAGCTGTCCGTGGCCTTGAGAATCGAATCCTGGAGATTCACGGCCCACAGAGGCCGGTCAAAGGTTCGTTCCCTGCGGATTTCCAGCCGGATTTCACCCATCACCCAGTTATAGGCGTAGGTGGAAAACTGCGCATCCCGTTGCGGATCATAGCGTTTAACGGCTTCCAAGAGCCCCACATTGCCCGCCTGTACCAAGTCATCTAAGGCCCTACCATTGGCCAGAGAAGAGGCAAGCGATTGTATGAGGCGCTGGCCGGTCTCCGTCAACTGCGCCAGCGTTTCTTCAGAGGGATCATCCGCATAGTGGTCGTAGGCATCGTTCAGATCCCAGTATTTCCCCACAGCCCCTCCTCCTCTCCGGTTGCCTTTGGTGCTTGCATGCAGCGTTAGTGTGGAGGCCTTGATCACTGTGCGGGGACCCCTCCTGCAGCAGGCTGCAGGAGGGGCGTTCTGCTATATTTCCGTTCCTTCAAACTCCGCTAAGGCGTCACCCGGGCGCACCGTATATTCCTCGGGATCGAAGTCCCAGCCCTGGCGCACAGGTTTAACCGTGGTCGCGGTTTCCAGATTCCGCAGCAGCGTGCGGCCGTTCTCATTGGTGACAGCCACCGTGATGCCGCCGATGCGGATGTCCACATTTTGAACCGGGTCTCCGTTTCCATCCCTCACCAGCACTTCGGCATCAAAGACCATGTCCACGAAAAAGCGGGCATGATTGTTGTCCCGATCGATCTGGCGGGATTCCGGCAGATAGTCCAAGTTCATCCCCTGCACCGTCACTTCCACCGGGCGCTGCAGGTTCTTTAGGGAGGCGGTGCCGTTATCTCCGGTAATGGCTTCCGCTTCCCCGTCCACCTTCACCAATACGCCCGGCAGGCCGCTGCCGGTATCATCTAAGACTTCCACCGTGGCTTCATAGGGATCACCGTGCAGGCCGCTGACGGATATGAGGTCACAGCCGGTCAGGGCTGCGGCCGCAGCCACCAGCAAAAGCAGCCACATCCTCTTTTTACTCATGGATATCCTCCTTTTGCCGCGTCAGAGGCGGCCATTCCATACGTACACCAAGCCTGAAACTGTCATACTCTCCGCCCTGCCAGCGAATGGAAGCAGTGGGTTCCCAGGCAATGCCCATGGTTTCCACAGGAAAACTCATGCCCAGGCCGTAGCGGAAATGATCACGGCTGGCAATGTCCACTTCCAGCCGGTTGCGCACGGGTCCCGATGCCACCTGCAAGAACCCGGCCAGCCGCGGCCGGTGTTGATCCAAACCCAGGCCGAAACCGGCTTCCAGCCATTCATACTGCGTAAACTGATCCTGTACGCCCAGATAGAGAGCGGGAAAACCGCCCGTCCACTGGGCACTGGCCCAGTAACCCATGCCCTCCTCCTCTTCTTCGTCCACAACCCATTCCGGGAAGAGGTGCATCCAGTCTTCGGTCACTGGGTCGGGGTAAAAAAATCCTTCGTTACTACACCTTCCTTCCCATCGACAATGCGGGGTATCAGAAAGATATTCATTTCCGTTTTCATGGAATCGGTCTTCTTCCACTCAAACAGCTTGCCCAAGATCGGGAGATCCGCCAATAGCGGAATCCGCCGCAGTTCTTCCAGTTCTTCTTCCTGCAAAAGCCCTCCGATCATAATCGGCTGCCCGTCCTTGACCCGCACCGTGGTCTCCGCCCGGCGGGTGCGGACCTCGGGGAACCGGCCCACCATGCCCGTGAAGGTGCTGACCTCCGGCATCACATGGATCGAGATAAACCCGTCACTGGATATGCGGGGCGTCACCTTCAAATCCACTCCAGCCTGCTTATACTCGTCCAGTTCAATGGTGACACTTCCGTCCTCCTGCCGGATTTCCCGTGTAATGGGCACTTCATCGCCGACGAAGATCGAAGCCTCTTCACCGCTGATGGCGGCAATCGTAGGTTTGGCCAGTACCTGGGCCTTGCCCCGCTCTTCTAGGACCCGCAGGGCCATCACCAGTTCCCACGGCTCCCAGACCAATTCCAGGAATTTCGGCGCATCGGAGCCGGAAAACGACGGCACACCCTGCATTTCAATACCGATGTCCTTTAAGGCGTCGGTGGACATCTCATGCACCCACACTTCCATCAGCACCTGCTGCTTGGGCACATCCAGATCCCAGACCAAAGCATCCGTTTCCACCAGAACATCGGGCATAGCCCGGACCATAACCCGCTCATTGGCCACATCGGCGCGGACACGATCCGGATCCACAATCATGGTCAGGGCGTCCTTTAGCTGCTCCGGATCGGCATAATCCAGGTTGTACACCTTCACCTGTTCCCGCTCTTCTTCGTCTTCCTCCGGCCGAAGCGATGCAAACAAGGTCTCATCACCGAGTCGTATGTTCAGGTCCAATAACTCCGTGATATCATCGAGCACTTCCCGGGCCTCGTCCCGGCGCAGGGTAACTGCGGCGTACTTATCGGCCAATTCCGGGTCAGCCACCAAATTGCGGTCCAGTTCAGCGGCAATGGCTTCCAAGAGCTGCAGCGCACTCTGCCGCTCTTCCGGATCTACATCAACCTTGGCCCGGTCCAATTGTTCCAAGAGCTGTCCCGCATCCCGCAGCGACTGTTCATCGCCGTGGAGAATCACCAAGTCCTCATGGACAAAGATCTGACCGTCGCTGAGAACCATGGCCAAGGCTTCCCGGATACCTTCCGGATCGACGTTCTTCACCGTGTGATAGGCAATGCTCCGGGACGTAATTTCGTCCCAGCGCCCCTCTTCCGCCACCAAGAGCGTGCCGTGGCGGAGGACATAATTGTGGTTCAACAGTTCCGCCACCAGCTCCACCGCTTCCATGGCATCGACCTTATCCAGGGAAAGGGTGGCGCGGCCCTCCACGGACGGATCCAGCAGCACATTGAATTCACCGATTTCACCCAAGGTCTGGTAGATCTTGTCCACCGGAGCATCGTCGAACTCCAGTGAAATGGCCTGTCCCAGCACCGGGCTTGCCAATACTGCCGCGAGCAGCCACAGACACACGGCCGGGGCAGTCATTGCTCTGGCCCTTTGTCTCATGAATATTACCTCCCCATGGCGGCAGTAAAGCTGCGCCCGTCTTTTTCAAACCGGACATCGCGCCCGTCCACGTCCACGATCGTCCACCCGATAAGATTCCCGCCCAGGCGGACGCGGTCGGTGGTTCCCTCATAGTCTACCAGTACGACCCGAGTATCTTCCTTGCGTACAATTCCTTTGATGGCGAAAGCAGGAACGTCCTGCTGCTGTGCCCAGGCCTGGGCCTCCCGCTGCTGCTCTTCCGGCATCCAGGCGTGGATAAGCCCCACATCTTCTTTCCACTGGTATTCGCCTTCGGGAAATGCCTGGGCCAACTGCCGGACAATGCCGGCGCCGTCCCCGTACTCCACGGCAATACTGAAGCGGGGGTAAGTGGTTTCCGGGGCATCGGGCCGGTCGGCCACCGTTTCCTGCGGTACTTCCTGATCATACTGGCTGATCATATTACGGGCGGAATCAATGTCCGCATCCCGTCCATGCAGGACCAAAAGGCCCCTGTTCTGATCGGCATAGACCTGCAGATCGGGCTGTACGACGCCCAAAAGACTCCGCACTTCGCTCACATCCACATGGCGGACCCGGACAAAGGCGCTGCCTCTAGTGGAGAACTCATCTTCAAGCCGCTCCTTGGACGCAACCACCAAGGTATTGCCCACCAGCTGGTAGCTGTAGCCAGTGCTTTTGGCTACCAAATCCAGTGCTTCGGTCACCGACAGATCCTGCAGGTAAAAACTGACCGTCCCGGACACCGAGGGGTCTACCAAGACATTGCGCCCGGCTACATCGCCCAACACTTGAAATACGTCGACCACAGAAGCATCCTTGAACTCCATATCCTGTACACGCGGTTCCGCCGACACCGTGGCGCCGGCCAGCAGCACCAGCAAGACTACAACAACTGCCCATTGTCTCTTCATTCTCTCTGCCCCCCTATGGCTAATTCCACTCTCATTCCGCCAATATCCACAAAAACACCGTCACGGGCAATGCTGTCCACCCGTCCCGGGCCTAAGGAATCCCCGGGACGCACCCAGCGTTCTTCGCCGTTTACGTTGACCAGCATCCGCCGTTCCGTATCGGCGACCACCATGCCCTTCAACTCTACGGCTTCGGTGTAGAAACTTTCCAACACGGAAAATTCAGCACCGAAGCGCCCGTCTGTGGCCGGCTGCGGATACGCTCCGTCCCGCGGTGTCGACCACGCATTGCCTTCGTCCTTCACACCCAAGATTAGCATCCGGCCTGACGCATGGATCCGCACACCGTCCTCTTCCAAGGGCCCGAAGGACACCCACTGCAGCTGCAGGGAAGGAAACCGCTCCTCGGCGTCTAAAAGAGCGGCCGCCGCAGCTTCATAGGACCCGTGGGCCTCCCACACAAAGGGCATCCACTTCATATCCTCTTCCCGGTGCAGCGGCTCATAGAAGAGCCTTGATTCGGCTACGCCGGAATTTTGCAGCCGGCTGTCCATATGAAGCATGGCCCGGACACCGTCATCGGGGCCGGGAACCGTCACCTGCGCTTCGTTCCAGCGGTCCTGCTTCTCCTCTAGTTCTTCTTCTAAGGCCGGACGCCGTGCCAACACCGTCTGGGCCATTTCCGTCATGCGCTGTTCATGCTCAAGATCCGCTTGGCGCTGCCGGGTTTCAGCCAGGGCCGGACGCCAGAGGAAGAACCAGATCAGGCCCGCCACTAAGATGCACCCAAGCAGAATACCGTAGGGTATGAGACTCTTGGCGGGCACAGCCTTATTCTTCGTCAGTTGGATCATCATCGTCGCTGCCCCCTTCCACCCAGATCCGGAATGTGTACACTTCGGCGATGTCTTCCGGTTCCACGGACTCTAGAATCACGGTATAATCGGCCCGCTCCAAATTGCGGATATAGCGGGCAATGATCGCCACGTCCTGTCCGTAACCGGCCACCATCACCGGCCATTCATCAAACTCCACCTGCTCCAGCCAAATCGGGCCGATGGCGCTGCCGATAATCTGCTGCAGTTCGCTCAAGCTGACGCCTTCCGCCGCCTGTTCTTCCAGTTGCTGCAGCTCCCAATAGCTGTCATCCAGGTCGGCAATGGCATCTTCGAGTTCATCCACGAAGACCCGCTGCCGCTCCAAGGCCAACCGCTGCTGTCTGGCCACCAGATATTCCCGTTCGGCACTGGCACGCTCTAAACTTTGGACATAGGTGCCGACGCTGACGAGAACTAAGACCAGGATGCCGGCGGTAATCACCAGAAACTGCGGTCGTATCATGGTTCTTGGCAGCGGCCGTTCCCGTTTGGGCAGTAAGTTCAGTCTCATTCCCGCTCCAACCCCCTACAGGCCAAACTGGCGGCTACAGCATACGAAACATTTCCATCCGAGGCCTCCGTGCCATTGGGACAGAGGGCAAAGGGGTCTACCACCTCCACCTTCAGTTCGAGCTCTTCCTGCAGAAGCTCCGGCAGGCCCTTCCACTGGGCGCTGCCGCCGCAGAGGTAGATGCAGTCCAGGACTTCGCCGATACTTGTCACCCGCTCCTGTGCCCGCACATAGTCTAAGGTCTGCAGGGCGCCGCCCACCAGCTGCTGGATGGACGAACGCAGACTGGATACGCTGCCCGTGGCATGGGTGAGCAGATTGTCCACGTCATAGGAGCGCTTTCGGGAATCGGCGGCACTGTAGGAAAGGTTGTATGCATCCATAATTCCTTCCGTGAAATGATCGCCGCCAATGGAAAGCAGCCTGGAAATACGATACATGCCGTCGATCTCCACATAGATGTGAGTTTGGGAGTGGCCTATGTTGATAAACGCATAATGGTTGGATTCTTGCAAAATCTTAGGCAGGGCCAGGCCCTGTACATCGACCACGGCCACCTCCAATCCGGCGGCCCGGGCCGCTTTGACATAGGGCATCATCAGATCCATGTGGCAGGCCGCAAAGAGCACTTCCTGTTCATCATCGACCTTGCGCAGCACTTCGTAGCTGTAGGCCACATCCTCCGGGGAAGAAAAGGAAAAACTGACCATCTGATCCAGCTCGAAAGATATCACCTCCTGCAGCTCCCGCTCCCTCATCAAGGGGAACTTGACCACCTTTACCACCAACTCGGGATGGGTCAGCCCCAGCACGGTCCAAGAACCGCCCCAGCCGTTGTCTTGTACCAGCTGCTTTAGGGCCGCGGACAAGTTGTCTGTCTGCGCCACCTTGCCCTTTACGATGGCCCGGTCGGGTGTGGCCGTGGATGCATGGGAATGCAGCCGCGGGGATCGGCCCCGTCCCTGGAGCTGTACGCCCTTAATTTCCCGGTGTCCGATATCCAATCCTAAGCTCATTTTCGCCATGGCCGGCTCCGCTGCTCCTGGCTGTCGGCCGACAGTGCAGCGGACTTCACCTCCTTTGCCTTGCAGACCTGCCGCCCGGACTTGCCCTAACGCACCGGACGAATGGGTCCGGCGGGGAAACACCGTTTTGGACGGCGTTTCCCCGTGCGGCATGACCCGTCTATAAGCGTTGATGCGCCAGGTCTGCTTTACAATGCGCTGATACAGCAGCGCGTGCTTAGATCTGCGTGACCATTTCCATCATCGGCAGGTACACGGATATGAGAATAAACAAGACAACAACCGCCAGCACCACCATAACCACCGGTTCAATGATCTTGGTGAAGCTGGACATGGTAAAGTCCACTTCCCGATCATAGTAGTCGGAAAGGCGCACCACCGTGCCCTCCAGATTCCCCGTTTCCTCGCCCACGGAGATCATCTGCACCAGCATCAGAGGAAAGACCCAATGGCCCCGCAGCGGTTCACTTAAGCCCTGCCCCCGCTGCACGCCGACCCGGGCTTCGCCTAAGGCCTGCTGCACCACCACATTGTCCAAAAGCCGTTCCAGGATCTGCAGTGACTCCACCATGGATACACCGCTGTTTAAGAGCAGTCCCAGGGTGCGGGAAAACCGGGAAAAGATCACCATCTTCTGCAGCAGGCCCAAAATGGGCAGTTTCAAGAGCAGCTTGTCCCGCTGCCAGCGTCCCGGCTTTGTCTGCAGGTAGTACTTGCCGGCAAAGACCACGGCACCCAAGAAGGCCAGTACCAAATACCAGTTGGACACGGCCCAATCCCGGCCGGCCAGTACCCGCTGCGTCAGCATGGGCGGTTCGACGCCGAAGCCGGCAAAGTTGTCAATCAACATCGGCAGTACGAAGAAGAGCAGAATCAGGACCATGACAATGGCTACCGAAACAATGATCATCGGATACATCAGTGCTTCCGATACTTTCTTGCGCAGTTCGTCCTCGCGCTCATAGTAATGGGCCAGACGTTCAAGCACTTCCGGAAGCGCTCCGGCCGTTTCCCCGGCTTCCACCAAATGGACAAAGACATGGGGAAAGATAGCCCGGTGCTTGTCCATGGCCCGGGTCAGGCTCAGTCCGCTGGAGAGGTCAAGGCGGATCTGCTGCAGGGCCTTCTGCAATCTGCGTTCGCCGGACTGCTCCTCCAAGAGTTCCAGGGAAGCCACCAGCGACATGCCCGACTGCAGTTCAATGGCAAACTGGCGGCAGAGCACCGCCAGGTGCTTTGGTTTGACCTTGCCCTTAGGTTCTAGGAGCGCGGCAAAGGTGGAACGGGGTGCTTCTTTCAAAGACGCAATGCGGTAGCCCTGCTGCCGCAGGCGCTTGATGGCATCGTCCTTGCTTTCCACTTCCAGCATCCCCGTCTGCACATTTCCATCCTGGCCCCATACCCGGTATTGGAACTGTTTCATGTTCTATCACCGCCATCGTTGAGCTTGTTCCGGCTCGATTTTGCCGGCCTGCACCAAAGCATCCAAAGAATGATTCAAGGTCGTCATGCCGTAGCGGATGCCCGTTTCGATCATAGACGGAATTTGGTGGGTCTTCGCTTCCCGAATCATGTTGGCAATGGCTGGCGTGCCCAGCATCACTTCCACGGCGGGCACCATGCCGCCGTTGCTGCTTGGCATCAGCTGTTGGGATATGACCGCTTCCAAAACGGCAGCCAGCTGGATCCGGATCTGCTGCTGCTGTCCGGAAGGAAAGCCGTCAATAATGCGATCGATGGTCTTGGCGGCGCTGCGTGTATGTAGGGTCGAGAACACCAAGTGCCCTGTCTCCGCAGCGGTAATGGCCGTGGCCATAGTCTCCAAATCCCGCATCTCCCCCACGAGAATGACGTCGGGGTCCGAACGCAGTGCGGCCCGCAGGCCGTTGGCAAAGGAATTGGTGTCGCCGCCCACCTCCCTTTGGCTGACAATGCAGCGTCCATGGGCGTGGAGGTATTCGATGGGATCCTCCAGAGTAATGATAACCCCGCGGCGCCGGCGGTTGATAATATCGATCATGGAAGCTAAGGTCGTGGATTTGCCGCTGCCCGTAGGCCCCGTTACCAGTATCAGTCCGTCTGGCTTCTCGGTCAGTTCATCGAGAATCGGCGGCAGGCCCAGGGTCTCCAAGCCCATAATATTGGAGTTGATGACCCGCATGGCCAAGGCCAGCGTACCCCGCTGCCGGAACAGATTGCAGCGGAAGCGGCCCAGGTTCATGACGCCGTAGGAAAAGTCCACTTCGCCATGCTGCTCCAAGATGTCCCACTGGGTTTCGCCGGCTACCTGTTCGGCCAAGTCCTGCACATTCTGGGGCTGCAGTACGGGGTATTCGTCTAGGGGTATCATCTGGCTGCTGATACGGAGCGACGGCTTAATGCCGGTCACCAAGTGCAGGTCGGACGCTTTTTTCTTGACGGCCGCTTGCAGCAGTGGGTGAATATCATCCAAGTTCTGCATGGTCCTTCACCTCTTCCATAGCTTCTTCTAGGTCTTCCTCGTCTTCGACGCTGTAGACGGTGCGGATCACCTCTTCGACAGTGGTGTCGCCGGCAATGAGCTTATCCACCGCCCGCCGGGACAGGGTGCGCATGCCGCCGGCCACCGCGATTTCCTGCAGCCGGCTGTCGGTCAAACGCTCATCAATGGCGTCACGCATGGCCTTGCCGACCACCAGCAGTTCTTCCAAGGCAGCCCGGCCCCGGTAACCGGTATCCTTGCAG